>DAOWHD010000077.1 GCA_030641605.1 Thermoplasmata archaeon | reverse complement strand
TTTTCCTGTGCCAAAACCGCCAGGTATTGCAGCTGTACCGCCTTTCGCAATTGGGAAAAAAGTGTCTACAACACGTTGACCGGTAATTAGTGGGATGGACGGGTCATATTTTTTCTTTACAGGTCGGCCTTTACGAACAGGCCATCTTTGAAGCATCTGGAGTTTCACATTGCCTTGTTTTGTTGAAACTACTGCAATGTCGTCTTCAACGGCAAATTCGCCTTCTTTTTCTATTGATGATACAGTACCTTCAATATCTGGCGGAGCCATGATTTTATGTAGGATAATGGAGGTTTCCTGTACTTCTCCAAGAACATCACCACCTTTTACCTTATCACCGGCTTTAATAGTTGGTTTGAAATGCCATTTCTTCTTCCTATCAATTGCATCGGCTTCTACACCACGTTCAATGAAATCTCCTGTTTGATCATATATTGTCGGTAGAGGTCTTTGGATACCATCATAAATATTTGTTAGCAGCCCAGGTCCCAGTTCAACAGATAGAGGCATATCTGTTGAAACGACTTTTTCGCCGGGTTTTAAACCATTGGTATCTTCATACACTTGAATAGTGGCAACATCTTCATTTAAACGAATGATTTCGCCAATAAGATTCTCTTCTCCTACCCTTACAACATCGTACATCTTTGCTCCGCGCATGTCATCTGCCTCTATGACTGGGCCAGAGATTCTGACAATTTTTCCCTCTAGTGGTTCTTTTGACATCTGTTATAACCTCCAAATCTACCTTTCTTTACTAATTTCAACTCCAACTGCTTTTTTTATTAAATGTGAAACATAATCCACATGATCTTTTCTACGTCCATTTTTATCTGGTATCTCTACAATAATGGGAAGGATATTTATTACCCTATAATCGTTTAATCTTTTGCCTATGTCCTCAGCAATTTTCTCAGTAATAAAAACAACGCCAACATCATTTCTATCCGATATTTGGTTCCAAATTTTCACTGCATTCTCACTAGGAATGTGCAGATCTTTCACTCCAGCAAGCCGCAGACCTGCTGCTGTATCCTTGTCACAGATGCCCACTAGTTTCATTAGTTCGCCTCCTTAATCAGAAGGTTTTTGACGATGTCTAATTGGATGTTTTCTTCTATGCCTTTTGCAATTATTTTCAGGTTCATTATTTCAAATTCCTTCGAAACAAGGAATCTAATGGTAGGTCCAATGCTAACGTAATTTTGTATGGAGATGTCCTTCATAAGTTTCAAATAAAGGCTATCAAGTGAATTTTCTAATACTTGCACAGATCCTTCTTTGTTGTATTCCTCTATCGAATCTTTTAAGATATCAAAATATGAAGTGCCTTCGAGATTTGAAATTACTTGCGAAACTTGATCTGTCTGTGCCATTTCTTTATATTTCCAGGATGATATTTCTTGCCCATCTCCTAAAAACAAATTCATGCAGGTTTTTTCATCATATGAGAGTTGCTTCGCTCTTAGAATGCTTTTGATGTTGTTTATGTCAGTCATTCTTTTAACAAATTTTTGTTTTCCCTGCTCACATGCATATGGGACTTTTACCTGCTTGAATTTGTTAATAATATATCTATCAATTGCAGTGTCTAAGATTAAAAAATGGTTTTCACCATCTGAAATCGCATTGATCACTTCCTCTCCAAATCCATAGTTTTTTAATATCCCCAAAATCTTTTCATCTTCAGCTTCGGCGAGTTTTTGTAATAATTTTTTCGTATCTGATAAGATTGCTTGGTCAACAGTTTCCTCCTTGATTTCCCTACCATTTAATTTGTTTTTTAGCTCACTTTTAACCAAATGTACATCCATTTTTTCAAGATATGTTTTATAGAATTCGTTCATTTTTCTAGAGCTGTCCTTTTGCATTAACTTTATAGTTTGAATGAAAGAGTTATCCAGAGATTGTTGTATACTTCTAGAACTATTGCCTCCTACTTTATAGTCCTTCAAGGCGTTTAATGATTCCGTGAATTCAGATAAATCCTTACTATCTAACAAGCGATTAAGTTCTTTATCTCCAATAAATGGATTTCCAATAGCCTCAAATTTGGCATTGGGATAAACAAATTTTACATAGGTGGAAAAAGGGCGAGAGATGATTGCTATGGCTCCCACTAATATAGCAATTATAAGAATCCAGAATGGATAACTATATGGGTCAAGGATTAGATCAAGCAAATATATCTACTCCGTTTTTATGAGAAAAGCAGCTTTCCCACTTTTATTCTTATTTGGTCCTTTTCCCGCTTTAAAACACCTTCAAATGTGTTGTCTAATGTAATTCTACCATCACTTGATTTGATAATTATCCCGCCAGTTGCCTTTGTTTTGCCTGTTACTTTGACTTTAAGTTTCTCCGCTACCTTTTTGTCAATATTTCTTGATGCAAGTATCGTACATTCTTCACCAATTTTCTTTATTCCTTTGTTTATCAAACGAGATACAATCTTTTCATATTCATTGTCGCTAAGCTCTGTAAGTTTATGATGTGCTTTCTCGAAACATTCTTCGATGATGTTTTCTCGGGCTTTCATTATCTTTCTTTTTACATCTCGATTTGTTTTTGAAATTAGAATTTTCTTTATGTGTTCGCTTTGTCTTTTGCCGTTTGACAGTATTTTCTCAGATTCCTGTTCTGCTTCTTGTTTGACAGCATTGATAATTTTAGTGGATTGTTTCTCTGCCTCTTTTAGTATCTGTTTTATTTCCTTCTGCGAATCTTTCTTTATTTGTTCTATGATCTTTTCTGCAGACATATTACTTTTCCATTTACAATAAGCCTAATCCTGTCATCAGAAGTATTCCAACAAGAAGCCCAAAGATAGCAATTGTTTCAGGCATAACTGTAAATATAATACCTCTTGCTGCAACATCTGGGTTTCTACCTACTGCACTAATGGACGAAGATGCGACCATACCTTGATTTATAGCGGATATTCCTGTAAGTCCAACTGCCAAACCAATCCAAATTGAGCCTATGCCTGCAAGGGAACTCACAGTTACTTCTTCACTACCGCCAAGTAGACCTGCACCCATCATAAGTAATATGGCTATAAGCAGTCCATATACTGATTGCGTCATAGGAAGTACTTGGAGAACAAGACATTTACCAAAAAGATTTGGTTTTTCTGCAGTCACTGCTATTGCTGATGAACCTGCAAGTGCAAGTCCGATAGCGGATGAAATTCCTGTGATGCCTATGGCAAGAGCACAGCCCAATATTACCAATGTTTTGTTTTGATCGCTTTCACTTTTAGCGATCCCTTCTTCTTGGGCACTTGATACCACTGCAGAAAGTAAAAACATTACTGCAAGGAACAGTACCATTATTGCTGCTTTTCTCTTTTTTATCATATTATCTCTCCTTCATTTTTGTATATTTTCTCTTAATTCTAAATGGGGCAAACTCCTGCCCACCCCCCTCATAGAATCTGTTGAAAAATTCAACGTATTGGAGTCTTAATGAATGAACGCCTGCTCCCAGAGCCTGAATTCCTAAGTTTGCAATGTGGGCAAATATAAGTATTATTGGCATAAGTATTATTCCTACAACTGGAACTACATTTGGGAGAAGTTCTGCTACAACATTGAAGGCAAGGGCCATTCCTGCAGTAGCAAGACCAAGAGCCAGCAAACGCGCATATGAAAGCCAGTCGCCGACATAGCCAGTTATATCAAAAAATCCTATTGGGCCAGAACTGATGAATAACAGAATAAGTCCTATCAGTACCATTGCTCCTGATGCGTAAAATAAGGTGTCTGAAATTTGCCAGTCAAGTATGAAATATCCAACAAGTAAGCCACCACCAAGTTGCAGAGGAATCCAGCAGAATCGCTCGGTAAGCATTGACTTATACTCTTTTCTTTTATAGGATTGATAGATGCCAAGCATAATACCAACATTTAAATGAATGATGCCACAAATAAGTGCAACTGTAAGAATTGTTAAGGGATCATTTAGAGGTTCAACAGGCAGGTTTATTCCTGCTACCGTTGTGCTGTATATGGGCATTTCAGGATTGCCATAAATGAAGCGAGGAATAAAATCCCCAAAGAAACCATTTGTCAGGATGCCTATAGCTATGGTTGTAAGACCAAGCCATATGCCCATGAATGACCAATTTTTGATTATTGGACTGTATCTTGAAAACTTGGCATATCCAAAGAGCGATAACAAAAGAATTACAATGCCATAGCCAGCATCGCCAAGCATAATACCAAAAAACAATATGAAGAAGATGCCCATTATGATGGTTGGATTTATTTCATTGTACTTTGGAGTTGCAAACAATCCAAGAAGGGTTTTAAACGATCCTGCCCATTTAGGTATTTCCATATATGTTGGAGGGTTGTCAGGATTGGGTGAAGGTTTTTCAAAATCACAGAGTACATGATCTTTCGAAACGTTTGAAACCAATTTTTGCAATTCATTTTCCTTCTTTTCTAAGGCCCAACCTTTTATAACATAAGTAGACTTGGTTTTTGCAAAATTCTTGGGGATTTCTTTTCTAATTCTTTCAAGTTTGATTTGTTCGCGGAGGGCCAATAGGTCATGTAGCTGCTCCTCGGCAGAAACATGCAAATTCGAAATGATTTGTTTTTTTTCCTCTTCAGCATTCCTTTTTTCATTTTTTAGTGATTTTAAAACTTTTTCTGGTGAACCTGTCAAATCTCCTAGATCAAACTCTGTTATTTTTTCTCTGCAAATCTTTTCAATTTTATCTTCTTCTAAGATGTGCGCAGCTATGAGAACACTCCATTTAATTTGTTTGCCTTTTCCAAACTGTTTGGAGTAAATGGTTGCCTTATCCAGTTTATTTATCTCAGTGTTTAATGCTGAGAGGTCAGATGTTTTGCCGGCTTTAACAATGACATAATCTGACGTACCAATGTCTGAGACATTCATGTCGAAATCTTTTAGATAGATTAGTGACTCGATATCAGTTGATATATGCTCTATTTTCTCGTCAATTTCCTGTATCCCTTTCTCGTCATCAAGTATCTTTTTTTCTATATCCCCAAGCGTTCCTTCAACGTGAGAATAAATTTCGTCTAAAGAACAATCTTCAACCGTTTTTATTTCCGGCAATTTGGGATGAAGCATAGCTTTTATACCGCTGGGTTTGGGCATAATGCTTTTTAAAATATCTATTAATCGAGTTAATCTCAATTCATAATTTGCGCATAATCCAGCATCAGGCTGCATTGATGCTTTTTCGGTATCTTTTAATATTTTTGGCTCATATCTTGCAATGTCAATTATCTCCATTAAGCCTGCTTCATGGAGCTTTTTTATAACATCTTCTACATAGTTCTGATGAACAACCAGTGAAACCTTTTTCATTGGAGCCGGAAATAATATGGTTATTCCCCCTTTTCAATCCCCGTTATAATTAGGTCTACGGCTCTTGAAATGTTTTTATCTGATGCGTCTTTTACTTTAGAAATCTCTTTTTTACCAGCATCTTTGATTTTCTGTATCTCCTTTTTTGCTGTTTCTTCTGCTTTTTTATGAAGTCTTTCAATTTCTTTCTTGGCAGCTTTTAAGATTTTTTCTCTTTCCCTTTCTCCTTCCTTTTCTGCATCATTGATAAGTTTTTCAGCATCCCTTTTAGCGTTTTCTATGGCTTGGTTTGCCGTCTCTTCCGCCTTCTTAATGTTTTTGATGCCTTCTGATGCCATTTATCACCTGTATTAAAAAGATGTTTATTAGGGTTTTTGCTAGTTCACATGCCCCAGAAATTCCCAGTTTTACGCTTTATTTCAAAAATTTTATTTAGTACATCTTTTTCGTCGATGTTTAAAACATCCATTTCTCGAAGTTTTTTTGCGTCGCTTTCCGGTATATCGGTATAAAGAATATCTCCTCCTTTGATTTGCCTTCCAACAGTCACGCCATCAATTGATATTGCAACTTCTTCTCCTTGAATTGCTTCATCTACTGATTTGTTGTCCGACTGGATGCCCTTTATTCTTCCGATCGAACGCCCGTCATCTTTCATCAGTTTCATTTCGTTTTTAACCCTTCCTGCCATTACTCTCACACCAACAATTGCGGGATGGCTTACCCTAAAAATATATTCTGGTAAAATCTTTATCATGCCAGGATGGATATAATCTTTTCTTCTTTCTCTTTCAAGTTCTGCTTTTTTCCTTTCAATCCATTCATCATAATTTTCCATTATTGTATAAATTACATCTTCATTGAATACCGTGATGTCTGTTTTTGTTAGCTCTTCTTTTGCTTCAGGTAATAATTTTACATTAAACGCAAAGATAAGCTTGTTGAGCGGATCAAGTGTAGCATCAGCTTCTACAATATCTCTTTTTGAAATATTTCCAATCTCTGCTTTTCTTATCTCTATGCCTTTGTCTCTAGATTCCTTGATTAGCGCCTCCAGTGATCCTATTGTATCGGCTTTAATAATGATCCCTTGTTCGTCTAACTCTATGTCTATCTTTGTTTGACTCTTTATTTCATCAATGATTTCTTCAAGATTATCTTGTACTACCCGTAGAGGTGCACCGGGGATAACGTTTTCTAAATCTGGTGAGGAGATTTTTATTCCACTTGCAGCATGCACCTCTTTTACGTTATCAAAGCGCTCTCTTGGATCACGTATTTCATCAAGCGGTTTGGGTTTAAGAAGGGCCTTTATGCTTGTTACGATGGGCTCACCTTTTGTACCGATTGCAATTTTATCATCGTTTTTTATTGTCCCACTGTAAATGATAGTATCGATTGTTGTGCCAAGGCCAACTTCTTCTTTTACTTCTAGAATGCTTCCTTTTGCAGGGCCTCTCTCCGTATGAAGT
>DAOWHD010000056.1 GCA_030641605.1 Thermoplasmata archaeon | reverse complement strand
ATCAAAATGCCCCAATTCATATCCATAGATGGGGCCATTTGAGGTGTTTTGCAATGGATCCTCCTCGTGTCTCTTTTGAACAGGGTTGTCGCCATATCGGTATATTTCATGGGCGTTAATTTTTGTACCATTGTCACAATATAAAACAACGTTTTTAACATCGAATGGATCGGTGCTAGTTACATTTGCATACACTACTACATTGCTTGTGTTTGATGGACTTTCTGGGTTATGGCAGAAATCAATAATTTCCGGACTCCATTCATGTCCACTTTCATTTATGACAATTGTTATGTTGTCCATCGATATTCTTCCGGCTTTATCAACCGATCTCACAAAGATGGTATGGCTGCCAAGATCAAGACTACTCACATCCCATTCAATAGACCAGTTCTCTGTGCCATTTGCTTCTTTAAGGCGACTATCATCTAGACCGACTTCAACTCGATCAACACCAAAATTGTCCCCGCTTTCTCCTGCAATAATTATTGTTTCTTCTTCGAAAATACTTCCATCACTTGGCTGTTTTATTTCTATTGTCGGTGGAGTTTCATCTATCAGTGTCACAGATAACTCATCTTGAGCATTGCCGCATTCTGCAGTTATCAAATATTCTCCAGGTATCAAATCAGATGTATCCCAGAGATAAGACCATTTACTTTCTATTGTTGATGCTTCTATAGATTCACCATTGATATGTATCGCTGTATTGCCAGTTGCAATGCCAGATACGTTCACCTTATCGCCAACATTAAAGACAGGGTGATCAAATATATTTGTATCTGGAGAAACAATTTGCACTTGGTCAGTATCAGTAGAGGTTTCGACTTGAATAAAAAAATCCAAAACAACATTTGTCCGGTGAGCATGGTTTCTAAACACTAGATACCAACCGGTTTCACTGGCACTGAAATCTAAGTTTGCCTTACCCTCCTCGATGTAATTAAAGCAGTTGAATCTCTTTCCACTCTCATATTTTGCAAAGTTCTCTTCATCTAAAACAAAGAAATCTATGTTCCCTTCAAAATTATAGATCCCAATATCCTTGTCCTTGCTCCTTACATTTTTATGTAATTGATATGATTTTGTGTTGAAGGCAACATTAAAAAGACAATCCCCTTCAGGTGTTTCCCGATTCTTGTGATGTTGTACTCTATTTGAAAAATCTGGAAAGAACACATTATATGTGGTGTTTTTTGTATTGCTTAAGGTTCTAATAGCGTTATGTATTGAAAACGGCCAGGGGTACTTTAACTCAGGCTGCTGGATTAGAAAAAGATATTCATCATTTTTCCCAAGTTCAAATGTGCATTCTCCATTTGGATCTGTATAATTCCAGATTGTTATTGTTGCTCCATCGATTACGTCCGGGATTTCTTCAAATCTTTGTTCTATCTTGCTATATATATTTTGAAGAATTTTCCCCTTGATGGACTCAGGGAGGTTATCCCAGATTTTTTCTACGATTTCCCAGGCTTTGTTTTTATACCATGAAATATCCTTTATCCCTTTAACCAGTACAGTTACTAAAGCTCCATCAGCAGGCTTCATAAAACCGTCTTTTACAACAAATTTTACGGTTACTCTATCTTCTGGGTGAATGTATGTTGATGTTACTTCATAAATGGAGCCGTCTCCGTTCACTGCATATATGGCTGACATGTCTTTTCCCCATCCGTCTGCATATACTTTCGGAATATCAACAGTTCCACCACCATCTGCCCACCAGTTGTCATTTTGATGCCATCCCCTTTCATAGAATTCCCTCCACACATGATCCTCTCCAATGTTACACGCACCGATTGATGGCACAAGTGCTGATCTTTGTGCAGCAACAGATATCCTTTGTATTTCCCCACAAAATCCATTGTGTTCGTGTGCAATAATATTGGGTTGATTTGGTCTATCTCCTGTTGCTAAGTATTTCACAGTTTTACCTATCCAGTAGCTTACTCCCTCGATTGCAGTTGGGTGCTCTTTAATACACTGCTTCCAGAGTCTATTGCCCCCTTGGCTATACGACGTGCAGTCCCATAGGTAATCTATGTTTGATAATTTCTCCTTCAATAAAGGATAACCTATGTCGTTATGGTAAAAAAGATACTCGCGCCAAAATTTCCCATAGACATATTCTGCATTTTCCCCCAGTAATTCTGGATGTACAATGTACCAATAATAAATCTCCATTGGATATTCAACTTGGTTTTCGATTCCGTTCTCCAAGATATAATATCTAATGGTAGAATAGTAATTTCCTGAGCCATCATCATAATCTATGATGTCTGCGTATTGTATCCACTTGTCAATTTCGTAAAGATAAAATGCATTGTCCCAAATGACCTCAGCTTGGGCAACATCTCCTAATGGCGAACATGCTATTGAAAAAGCTATTTCGTCTGTATATTTTTTATTTGCATCCAGTATAAGATTTGCATATTCTTCAGGATTAGCTAGATATTGGAATTGTCTAGCTAAATCTCTTTGAATCCAACGTGGAGATTTTGCTATGGCATTTTTTACATTGTCAGAAAGTCCGTTTGTGTAATGAGTGATTTGATCGTCTAAAGTTAAATTTTCTGAGCAAAATTTGATGTAGTAATCAGATCCTGCTGGTATTTCAACTTCCTTGGAAAGTTTTGCAACAATTTTTTGATCTAGATTAGTACTATTTTTTGTAGAGTAAACAGAATCTATCATGCTTGGAGAAACTAGAAAACTAGATACTGCTATAACAAACAATGCTCTTGCAATTGTTGATACTTCATAGGTGTTTTTAATTCTGCCGGCCCCCATTATTATAATGCCCAACTAATATATAAATAGTTTTAATTGCAAATAGGATGAATGTATGTATTAATATATATCTCAAAATAACATTCTAATTGATCTTTTCATCACAATAGGTTCGCATTGAGCAACTTTTGCATCTTTGAGAATCATTGTGATTTCTTTTGATTTTGCCGGTTTTGAGTGATTTTCTCATTTTGTTAACAGTAGACTCAAGTTCGAATCTTATTTTTGGGTTGAACGGTATCTTAAATTGTTGGGATGTATCGCTATAGATAAGTATGCCATGCGGTATGAAACCTCCATAGTTCTCTTCTAATATTTGACAATATGCTGCAAGTTGAAATATGTGATTTTTTTTCGGTTCATAATGATTTCCAGTTTTGATTTCTACAGGAAAATAATGACCATTCCTTTTTACAATATAATCGGGCTTACCACTTATCCTATAGCGCTTTGAAAATAGTGGTTTTGCAGGAGTGTTTAGATCCGAGTAGGTTATTTTGCCTGCTTGGATTTTATGTTTAATTTTTAACCTTTTTACATTCCTTTTCATTACTCTTGATATTAAGATGAACAAGAGAGCTAATGCCAGCAAAAAAATACCTATAGTAATGGGAGATACTATGATATCACCCCATATAGAATGATTAAAACTGCAGCTATTAGTAGGAGATATCCCACAATGGCAAAAACTCTTGACCTTTTTGTATTAACCTGCGTACCATCTATTATCTTTCCAAGTTTTGCATGTTTCTCTTTTCCTATTTCCAAAAATGGAGATTTAGGCTCATATCCGCATTTTTGAAGATACCATGCAACAGGGCAGTAGAAATATTGTCCGATTTCTGATGCACTGATAATGTCTGATCCTTTGAATCTGGTTTGTTTTGTATGCCTCGCCATAAATCAATAAAAAGAGATGGGAACTATTTAGTCTTTGTTTTGGGTTGATTGAAAGTAAAAATTTACCTAGAAAGACGTTATAAACCAAGTGCTTTTTCTGTTTTTGAGAAGTATGTCGAAAAATCTTACTGAATTTATTAAGAAACTTTCAGAAGTGTATGATCCAGATAGTAAGGATAGATATGTAAGTCTGTATCTCAACAAAGATTTCAATACAAAATTCATTGATAGACGGGTAAGAGCCTGTAAATCTATTTTAAAAGGGGATGAACTTAAAAATCTTTCAGATACAATGAAAGATATTTCCAGCGTTCTAAAGGAAAACACAGGCGACAATATTGCTATCTTCGCATCGCATAGATATGATTTTCTAGAGTACATTCCTCTTTCTGTGAAGATTGGAGATTTATTGATTGTTGATTCTTCTCCATACTTGCGTCCACTTGCTAGGATACAGGATGAATGGGAATCCTTTACACTACTATTGATCAATTCAAATTATGCTAAAATATTCTCTGTATCGTTGGGTGAAGTGGAAGATACAAAAAAACTTTCTGCAGACATTATAAACAAACACAAGAAAGGCGGATGGTCTCAGGCGAGATTCAATAGATTGCGAAGAGGAGCCATACATGCATTCTTCTCTGAAGTAAAAGAAGCACTTCGAAAACGATCAGATGAGCGAATTATCCTTGCTGGGCCTGGTCAGGCAAAATTACAGTTTGTAGATATGTTACCTAAAAATCTGAAGGATAATGTTGTTGAGATTGTTGATATTGATATTGATGATGAGGCTGATCTTCTAAAGGAATCCAAACGCCTGATTTCTGGAAGAGAGGAACAAAAAAGCCATGAAGCAGTTAGACAATTGAAAGAAGAAATACTGAAAGATGGGCTTGCTGCCTATGGAGTGAAGGAAACGTTAACTGCTGTTAAAAATGGGCAGGTAGAATTGTTAATAATAGAAAAAGACTATAGACCTCGTGGATGGGTATGCGAGAATTGTCAGGTGGTAGAAGAGGGAATTCATAAAATGTGTCCCTATTGTGGTAAGAAAACATCGGAGGTAGATGTTATCGAGGAAATATTAGAATTTGCTGAGAGAACTGATGCGGATGTTGAGTTTACTGACGATGAGGAAATTGCCAACCTTGGTCATGTTGGTGCAATTCTGCGTTTTAGGTAATACATGATGTTTTCATAACAATTTATTTAAAATCTTTAAAGATGAGGTTTTCTGGGCAATTAATTATGAGTTTCACCTTTGGCATTCGAAGAGAAGATAAAAACAAGTGGGAAAGACGAGTTCCGCTGGTCCCCCGCCACATACAAGAACTGAAAGAAAAATATGATGTTGATGTAATAATTCAGCCTTCACCTATAAGGGTTTACTTAGAGAAGGAATATGAAAATGCAGGGGCAACAATCAAAGAAGATTTATCCTCCTGTCCTGTTATCTTTGCAATAAAGGAAATTCCTATTGATTTTTTTGAGCCAAAGAAAACCTATGTGTTTTTCTCTCACACAATAAAAGGCCAGGACTACAATATGCCCATGCTTAAGAAAATGATGGATCTGAAATGCAACCTTATCGATTATGAAAAGATTACAGATGAAAGAGGTGCCCGCCTTGTTTTCTTTGGTAGATTTGCAGGCCTTGCAGGAATGATTGACACGCTTTGGTCATTTGGGCAAAGATTGAAGTCTAAAAATATTGACACACCATTCAATGAAATCAAACAAACAGTTCATTATAAAGATCTAGATGATGCAAAGAACCATTTGAAAGAAGTTGGAGAAAGGATAAAAGAAATTGGAATTCCTAAATCTCTAACTCCTGTGATTATTGGATTTGCTGGGTATGGCCATGTGTCAAATGGTGCTCAGGAGATTCTTGATATACTTCCTACAGAGGAAATCTCTCCAAAAGAAATCAAAAAAGTGTTTGAAAATCCTTCAGATCGCTGTGTTTATAAAGTGGTATTCAAAGAAGAAGATATGGTAAAACCAGTCTCGCCGGACGATAGTTTTGAACTTCAAGACTACTACAATCATCCAGAAAAATATAGATCCATTTTTGAAGAATATGTGTCCGATTTAACCATACTTATGAATTGTATATACTGGGATGGTCGATATCCTCGTCTTGTGACAAAAGATATTGTAAAGGCAAATTACAAAAATTTGAAATTACAAGTTATTGGGGACATCAGTATTGATATCAATGGAGCGATAGAATTTACCGAAAAGTCAACCACGTCGGATGCTCCGTCATTCATCTACAATCCCGGAACAAATTCGATAAAAGATGGTGTTGAAGGAAAAGGCATTGTAGTTATGGGGGTTGACAATCTTCCCTGCGAACTACCAAGAGAATCTTCAAATGCATTTAGCACTGTTCTTCTTGACTTTGTGCCTGGAATAGTGAAGGCAGATTACACCAAGGAATTTGAGGATTGTGTTCTACCACCGGAGATCAAAAGAGCAGTTATTCTGTATCATGGCAAACTCACACCTGATTATCAGTATGTCGACAAATATTTATAAACAAATTATATTCGTCTCCGATGATTCTATAGCTTAATGGGGATATAAAACATGAAAAAAGTATTAGTTCTTGGAGCAGGAATGGTTTCTAAGCCATTAGTAAGATATCTTTTAGATCAACCAGATTTTTCTGTCACGATGGCAAGCAGAACTGTTAGCAAGGCAGAAAAAATCATTAATGGACATCCAAACGGTGAGGCGTTATCGTTGAACGTTAAGAATGATGCCATGTTGGAAAAGTTGGTTTCTGAAGCAGATTTAACCGTGAGTCTTTTGCCATATACATATCACGTTAAAGTTGCAGAACTATGTATAAAACATAAAAAACATCTTGTTACCACATCATATGTCAGTGACGAAATGCGCGAACTTGATGGTCAAGCAAAGAAGGCAGGAGTTCTTCTTTTGAATGAGTCTGGTCTTGACCCAGGTATAGATCACATGTCTGCAATGAGAGTCATACATGATGTTGAGAATAATGGAGGAAAGGTTGTTAGCTTTAGATCCACAACTGGCGCCCTTCCATCCCATGAAGCAAACACAAATCCATTTGGATACAAGTTCTCATGGGCTCCTCGTGGGGTTCTTCTTGCCTCTCGCAATCCTTCAAAATGGCTGCAAGATGGAAAAGAGGTATCATACCCAGGTGAGCAACTCTTTGAAAACTATACGCTCCAGGACGTTCCAGGAATTGGGACATTTGAAAATTATCCTAACAGAAATTCTGTACCATATAAGGAGATATACGGGTTAAAAGATGCAGAGACGGTTTATCGTGGCACGTTCAGAATGACTGGATGGTGTGAAACGATGAGAAAAATCGTGGCGCTTGGTTGGCTTACCGAAGAAACTCCAGAGGGTTTTTCTGGTAAAACATATGGCGATCTTACAAGACATTTAATTGGTGTTGGGCCCAGGGAAAACTTGCCAAAGGCAACGGCGGCATTTCTTGGATTGGAGACATATTCCACTGTTCTTAAGCGACTAGAATGGCTCGGCCTATTTGGAGATGAGCCATTACCAGAAGATAAAGACAATCCACTAGATTACCTCAACGTGCTGACCCTAAAGAAGATGTCACTTGGCAAAGGTGAAAGAGACATGATTGTTATACATCATGAGTTTATCGCAGAATATACATCCAAAAAGGAATACATCACTTCAACGCTACTTGAATATGGTATCCCTAAAGGTGATTCTGCAGTTGCACGAACTGTTGCATTTCCTGCAGCTATAGCAGTGAAGATGATTCTAAATGAAAAGATCAAGTTAAGCGGAGTCTATATTCCTGTGATTCCTGAGATCTATAATCCAATTCTAGACGAACTTGAAGAGATGGGGATAAAATTCGATGAAAAAGCAAAAGATTTAAGCTAATAAAGCAATCTACCGTTTCAAGCGTTAAATAATTCCTCTCCCATCTGCTTTTTTATTGCAAATATTTATATTCTAACCTGTTATTATATTATATATAATGGGGGTTAAAAATATGAAAAAAATAACATGTGTTTTTATCTTGGCATTATTGCTTTTTACTTCTTTGCCGGTGTCTGGGAATGTAGATCATTCATCACAACAGTTATCAAGCACAGTTGAAACATATGAAGAATATCCTAATCCGTTTTTTAGTAATAGTTTGGTGAGAATTGACATCACAGAGGGAGGTGTATCTCTTCCACAGGGAATAGAATTAGTAGGTGGTAAACCAGGTAGACATTTGGATATTATTATATCTCAAGATCGGTTATCTGAACTTTCCAGTAATGGGATTGATTATTCAATTTTTATAAATGATGTTGATAGTTACAGCCAAAGTTTTGCAGAGAATTATCATTCATTTGCTGAGATGGAACAGATACTGCAGGACATTTCGAATAATTATCCAAACATTACTAGTTTGTATAGCATAGGAAAAACTTTAGAAGGGCGTGATATTTGGTGTTTGGAGATTACTGATAACCCTGAAGTTGATGAAGGGGAGCCTAGTGTGTTTTATATGGGGCTTCACCATGCACGGGAGTGGCCGACTTTAGAAATCTGTTTATATGTTGCTAATAATCTGACATCAAATTATGGGGTAGATCCAGATATTACAAACGTTGTCAATAATCGTCGATTATGGATTGTCCCTTGTGTAAATCCTGATGGTTATCACTGGGATCATGATCTTGGTCATGACTGGCGTAAAAATAGACATTACTTCCCGGAGTTTGGTACTTATGGTGT
>DAOWHD010000037.1 GCA_030641605.1 Thermoplasmata archaeon | reverse complement strand
TCCTACCACATATAGATGGAAACGGAAGGCGTTCCTTTATTACTTTTAATGCCTCATAGAATTTACCATGGCTCACAAGCGCTACATAACCAGGAGCACCAACACCTGCAGGACATGCATCTTTACATGGTTGCAACCCACGTTTATCAATTGTATACTTAAGAGGAACAGCTTGAGGATACGGGATATAAATGGCTTTTCTTGATCCAAGACCAGCATCAAACTCACTTGGTAAATCTACAGGACATACATTGGCACATTCGCCACAACCTGTACACTTTTCTCCATCTACAAAACTTGCCTTCTTTTTTATTTTTACTTTGAAATTGCCTGCTTCACCGGAAACATCCTCAAGCTCAGAATACGTAAGCAGTTCAATGTTTGGATGACGGCCTACATCAACAAGCTTAGGAGACAATATACACATCGAACAATCATTTGTAGGAAACGTTTTATCAAGCTGCGCCATTGTTCCACCAATAGCAGGTGATTCTTCTACAAGATAAACTTTAAAACCAGATTCAGCAAGATCCAAAGAAGTCTGAATGCCACCGATGCCGCCACCAACAACTAATACAGCTCCAACCTTGCTGTTTTTAGTGTCTCCTTTGGTTGGTTTCCCCGTCATCGTTCTACCTCTATTCTATCCCCAATTTCTCCAACAGTGCTGTTGCTTTTATTTTATTCAATCTAAAACCTAATTGTTTTTTATCTAGCCCCATTGCAAGACCCAAAATCTGTGGATAAAAAATCACTGGAAGATTGTTATAGTTTACATCGAATTTTGATTCTATCTTTCTTCTGTTATCTTCGTACATTATCGAACAAAATGGGCATTGGGTTACAAGGGCATCCACTTTGTTTGCTGTTACATGATCTAATTTATTTTTCGCCATTTGAAGTGCGATATCTTCTTGTACACCTAGTATGGCACCGCCGCAGCAATCAAGTTTATTTTTGTAATCTACAGATTTTGCACCAGTTACCTCAACTAGTTTATCAAGAGAAATAGGATTTTCGGGATCATCAAAACCATCATATATATCCTTTGGTCTTTCATAGTGACATCCATAATGGACTGAAACTCTAAGAGAACTCAAATCTCTTTTTACTGTTCCCTTTAACTTTTCCAAACCAATATCTTCATATAATATCCTTGAGAAATGCCTTATATTAACGCCTTTCTTATACTCTTTGTCAATGTCTTTTAATTCCTCATTAACTTGTTCCCTTAACTCTTTGTTTTCACTTAGTTCCTTATTTGCTTCTGTGAGAACTCCAGTACATGCATTACATAATGTACATATATCCAATTTTTTTTCTGATGCAACGGCAAGATTTCTTGCTGAAAGCACAAGTGCAGCTTTAACACTAGCAGACTTTACCGGAAATCCACAGCAAGAAAAACTAGGTAAATCTACCAGTTTTAACCCAATATTTTTTGCCACTTCACGGGCAGACATCTCATAGTTTTGACTTCTAACAGGGATGGTACATCCAAGAAATAGTGCATATTTCATTTTATCATCTCCTTCAAATCACTATTTCTTAACAACTTTGCTACATCATTAAATGTTTTTTTAACAGGTGGCAAACCTAGTTTATCTCGTTTTTTGTTATCAAAATCCTCAACCTCATACAATCTTCCAAAGGTTCCGACAAGTCTTGCCTGCTCCTTAAATGCAGGATGTATATATCCTTCTCTCACGGCAATATTTTTCAAAGCAGTCATAACGTCTGTTAGATGTACACCCTGAGGACATCTATCGTAACAGGTATAGCACATTGAACAAAGCCATATGAAATCACTTTTAAGGACACGTTCACGCATCCCAAGTAAAACCATACGGACTATCTTCCTAGGGTTGTATTTATCATCAATTTCCCTCACAGGACATCCGACAGTACAGGTCCCACATGAAAAACAGTGTTTGATATTTGCACCGCCTATTTCTTTAGAGACTTCATATTTGAAATTTGGATCTAATTTCTTAGAGTCTATCATACTTTATTTCGCCTCCATAATTGCTTTTGTAAAATCCTTAGCTTTCACACCAGGGGTCTGAACATTTGTTTCTTCATAGAACTCTTCTATTTTTGATGTAAGCTCATTTTTTTCTCTCTCTGTATCTTTAAGTGAATATTCAAGATTTTGCAGTTCATTTTTTGGGTAAAGTGTGAAATCACCAGAAATCCCAATATCTCTAAGTTGCATATTTTCTACTTCTTGAGCCGTACGAACAAGCCCGCCTTTAGCCTTGTACATTCCATAAATAAGTTCTATGCCTTCTTTTATCTTTACACCTTTTGGAATCCGTGGAGTTTTTTTATAAAGAAATTCAGGTGAGTTAAACCATTTTGCAAGTTCTGTCATCTTACGTATAATCGTATCATCTAAACTTACTGGTTTAAGCTTACCAAAAAGTTTTTCGT
>DAOWHD010000053.1 GCA_030641605.1 Thermoplasmata archaeon | reverse complement strand
GATAGATCTGGATGTGTGCAAAAAATTAGGTGTTGATTACGTTCGAAGAATCACTGGCGGTGGGGCAGTTTATCATGAAAAGGAATTGACGTACAGTATAGTTATTTCTGAATCTCATCGTGCCATTCCAAAAAACATAATGGAAAGTTATGGTAAAATATGTGGTGCAGTAATGAAAGGTTTGGAAAATTTGGGAATTAAAAGTACATACGTTCCGATTAATGATATTATTACAAATGGAAAAAAGATTTCCGGAAATGCCCAGACGCGTAAGGCAAAAACAGTACTTCAGCATGGGACTGTACTAACAGATGTTGATGTTGAAAAGATGTTCTCTCTTCTTAAGGTGCCAAACGAGAAGATAAAAGATAAGCTCATATCTGATGTAAAAGAGCGAGTCACTTCAATAAAACATGTTTTAGGAAAGGAAGTTTTATTTGAAGAAATCGCTCATGCTATGAAGATTGGTTTTGAGCAAGAATTCAATGTTGAACTTGTAAAGGGAACGTTAACGGAAGAAGAGAAAGAGCTTACAAAAAAGTTTGAAGAGGAATGTTTCTCGGCAGCAGATTGGAATCATAGAAGGTAATGGGAAATAAATTTATGCGAATCACAAAGGATTGAATTATGAAAATTAGCGTTAAGAAAGTTAATGCGTTTACTGAATCAATAGGGGGAGGGAACCCTGCTGGCGTTGTTTTAGATTCTCCAGATTTAACTGACGAGCAGATGAAATATATCTCAAAGACATTGAAAGTTTCTGAGACTGCTTTTGTTTTTCCAAGTGAAAACGCAGATTACAAAGTGAGGTTTTTCTCACCAGAAATTGAAGTAGATCTCTGTGGACATGCAACAGTTGCAACATTTTTTACACTTGCAGTAAAAGGGGCACTTTCAGAGGGTAAAAACGTGCATGTAACTCAAGAGACAAAGGCAGGGATTTTGCCGGTAGACATATGTTTCAATGATAATGGAAAGGTTGAACGGGTAATGATGGCCCAAGGAAAATCAGAGTTTAAAGATATATATTTAGATATATCAGTAATTGCTGATTCGTTAAACATTTCGGTAGATGGAATTGATGATTCACTTCCAAAACAAATTGTTTCAACAGGACTTTTTACTTTGCCTTTATCTATACATTCTTTTGATACTCTCAAAGAAATTAGGCCAAATTTCGAAAAAATTAGAAAAATATGTGCCAAGTTAGGCGTTGGAAGTTTTCATCTTTTTACTTTTGATACCATTGAATCCAGTTCAATATATCATGCAAGAAATTTTGCACCGTTATATGGTATAAATGAAGATCCTGTCACTGGTACTGCAAATGGTGCTGTTTGCAGTTATCTTCTAAAAAACGGAATCATCAAAGACAAGAGTTTAATGTGTGAACAGGGAGATATAATTGGAAGGCCGGGAAGGGTATTTGTAGAACTAGAAAAGACGGGGGTAAAGGTTGGAGGAATGGCTAAGATAGTTGAAGAAAGCGAAATTGATTAGAATTTATACTGGTCGATATCTATTTCCATACCATCGCTAGCAGCGATAACTTTAACCCCTAATTTATCAGAAAGTTGCTCTGCGATTTCCCAAGGCTTTGCCTTTATCATTGTCATGCCAAAATGTGTAAGAATGCTTAACTTTGGTTTATTGACAGTAATTATTTTCTCCGCATCTTTGAGTGAAAGATGCATTATGTGTTCCTTACCTTCCAATAATACGACATTGAGAATGAGTATGTCGCCCGTATAATAGGATTCAAGTCCATCAAAGTATTTTGTATCGGTAACCAGTGAAATCAAGCAATCTTTTCCGTGAATGTTTAGACCATAGGTTTCAACCCCATGAATGTGTTTGATGGGTGTCGAAAAAGAGATATTGCCTATATTATAGATCCCTTTTTCTTTTAAAATTTCAATGTTTTCAACATGATCTCTTACATATTTCAGAATGACCGGATCGTCTTCAAGTGCGTCAGTTGGAGCAAAGACCACTCCTTTTTTCTTGAACCCTCCATTAGTCATGGCTTCTATCATTATGTTGATGTCATTTGAATGATCGATATGTCGATGTGTCAATATTATACCGTCAAGATCTCTAGGGTTAAGTTTAGGTCTACTCGAAAGACATCTGACTAGTGAGCCTGGACCTGGATCGATCAATACGTTTGCATCGTCAAGTGTTAGCCATAACCCTCCAGATTTTCGTAACTGCTTGGTAACAACGAAACGTGCACCAGCGGTCCCTAGAAACTTGATTTTATTCATTTTATCCCGCTATGTTTTAGATTTTTTTTCAAAGAAAACTATTTACAAAACGTAGTTGCTTTCCTATTTATGAATCTTTTTGAGTATACATATGATTTGGTACGACAGATCCCCAACGGAAATGTTTCTACATATGGGAATGTAGCAAAGGCATTGGGGGATATACGTGCTGCAAGGGCGGTTGGAAGGATGATGAATCAAAATCCTGATGCTGATACTATGCCTTGTTTTAAAATAGTTTATTTAGATGGCCGACTTGGCGGATTTGGACTGGGCATAGATGACAAAATTAGAAGGTTGAAACAGGATAATATATCTGTTGAGGACGGCCAAATTGTTGATTTTGAAAATATATTGTTTGATGATTTCAAAACTGATTATCCTTTAAAGAAACTTAGATCAAAGCAGATAGAATTGAGCAAAAAAGTAGATACCAACGATGGCTTTGATGAGATAGAAAATGTTGCTGGATTTGATGTGGCATATCCTAAAAATGATTTTGATGACTGTTGCGGTGCATGTGTAGTCATGGATTATAAAACAAAGGAGGTCATTGAAGAAAAAACGGTTTTTGCTAAAACTTTTTTTCCATATATCCCAACATATTTATCGTTTAGAGAATCACCATTTGTGAAAAAATTAGTAGGAATTTTGGATATCAAACCCTCTGTTCTAATGCTTGATGGTAATGGACTGATGCATCCTTTTGGAATTGGTCTGGCGTCTTATGTAGGTGTTAGTCTTGACATTCCAAGTATTGGAGTTGCAAAAAGTATGCTTTGTGGAAAATTAGAAGGCAATACTGTTAAGCTGGATAATAAAAAAATTGGTTATACCTTGTTTTCATCTAAACGAGCAAAAAAACCTGTTTATGTTTCCCCAGGTCATAAAATTTCTTTTGAAACCTCTTTAGATATTGTGAAACATCTTAGCAAATATAAACATCCTGAGCCGTTACGGCAGGCACATATTCTTGCTACAACGTCTCTAAAGTAAGATCCTGAAGCTCTTTACTGGATATCACTGGAATGTCTCGTTGTTCAAACCATGTTTTGAATTCTCTCATCTGCGATTTTTTTAATGCTTTCCTGTGGAAATAGCCGATTGATGCATTTGGGGTTTTTTGGATCACTTGATCAAGAGTAGCTTCAGTGAAATTTCCTGCTTTGATTTGGTAGGTTGGTACCATATGACCAAATGCTGCTTTCTTTTCAAGAACAACGTCTGTGAATCGTGGTGCATAATGTCCTCCGCCAATCCCAATTAGCACAGGTATGTCGTTAGGCAAATCACTCTCGTAATGATACGAATCCAAGAGTTCAAGTACCGATTTTGCCACGATGTTTGCTGGCTCTTGTTTTCCCCATTCTTCTTTTGTACTTCCGACCTCTACAAAGAGGGAAGGAATAGAAATATAGGGTCCATGGTGGGTGACTTCAAAACATACTTGATGGTAGAGATTTGCTTGTTTAGCGTTTTTTTTCAGTATCCGCAATAGATAAGTCATTAATCGAGGTGATGATTCTGGTAAGGTTTTGTCTTCTCCACCAAATTGTGCCACGCCATAGTTTCCTATTGGATGGGTAGTTAGTGTTGGTTTTCCAGTTTTGCTAGTGTGACGGGAAATGAAAATGGCTTGTTTTGGTTTTATCCCTAATTTTTCCTCTACCTCCTTATCAAGATTTTCATGTGTTATCTTTCTGTCATTTATTGTGACCATAACTATGTCTTTCATATTGGAATGTCTGTAGACGGCGTTTTCATAAAATTCGTCTATTTCTTCCCAACTTGATTGTTTTAAAAGATTTTTTTTGATGTTAATGCTTGCAGGATCTTTGGTTGAAGCTATAATCAAAACGGTCATTTTGTTTCGTCCTTAGAGTGGCGAAGCATCAGATATATTTTTAAACTTACTGTTTGGGGATTTTTTCTTCTCTTTTTAGCAACTCTTTGATTTCTTCCTTTCTTACAATAAAACGGATTCTGCTTTTTACTGTAAAAATTTTTGCGATGTATTGTATTTCCTTTGCTTCGTTTTGACTTGATAGCAATCCTGCAATTATCATATTTATCTGTATAACCCGTATAATTATACTTATTAATGATTTGTTGTACAATTCATGCCAGTTGCCTTCTATTGTTTATGATTGTGCTTCATTTTTGCAAAAGACATTAAAACCCCCTTTGTTCTAACTTAAAATCATGAAGGAGTTATCCACAGGCAAATTGGTCGTCCGCCGTTCCCAATTCTTTGCTCATCTGTATGAACTGGGTGATGAAGATGAAATTATGGATATTATAAAGTCACATAGATCTTCTTATAAAAAGGCAAACCACCACTGTTATGCATTATGTGTTTCTAATCGTTCTGGTCAAATTGTCGAGTCGTTTAAAGATGATGGCGAGGTTGGACATCCCGGTAGAGTTTTACTAGAAGTATTAAAAAAACACAACTTGGAACATCATGCATTGGTAGTTTCACGGATATTTGGTGGAATAAAATTAGGTGTTGGGGGGGTTTCAAGAGCGTTCCGGAATGCAGGTGAAGCGGTAGTGAAACATCATAAATCTGGCAAAAGCGTTACATAAATATATCTATTTATATGTCTTAAAATATATCTAAAACTTATTGGACATCATACTTTTTTATATTTCATAATCGCAACCATGAAACCAAGGGCAATGGGAACGACGATGATGTAATAGATAAGATCAATTTTTCTAAAAAATGAGGTTAGATCATATCCATTAATCTGTATCATGATTAAAAAAACCAAAATGATGGGTATGAATATTGCAAATATGAGGGGTAGAGCCTCTCTATTCATCCAATGTCCTCCCTTGCTCTTCTGTAACTAGTGCATTCTAAATGATTTGTAATTTTTTTTTGTCAATAACAGTTCTAGAGTCTAAATTAAATATATACAAATATATGCCTCTTTAGTATACTTTTAATATATGTCTATAATTGTCTCTCTCCTTCCTGATGGGAGTATACTTTTCACTACCTTTAAATATCTCATCTATTGAACAATTGGTAAAATTCGCATCTATTTCTTTAGGGCTGTATTTTCTATCCAATGTATCCCAAAAGATTTCTATGCTGCTGTCATCCATGCCCATTATAATTCCTTCGTATTCCTCTGATTTGCCATATTTGTCCGTGCAGCTTCTTTTTACTCTGTCTCCAGGTTTAAAAACATCATATAGGGATGGATAATTCTTAGACCTTCCTTTCCCTTTTTCATATTGTTTCATCATCTTCACCTACCACTAAATATCCATGATAATGTTTATCTACAACGCTATATAAAGATATCTTGTGATACTGTCAAAATGAAAATATCGCAGAAGAATAAGGGGATTAGTTCAGGTTTTTCTTCTAGGTGGTTTTGATCGTCCCAAGAACGGGCTCATATATCAAACCTTTGTCCATAAGTGAGCTAAGTGCTTCTTCGATTGAATCCTCGTCAAGACCAAATTTTCCACACTTTTCGGTAACTGAATCCCAGGGCGCCCCTTCCTCACCTTCATTGTCCTTTATGACTTTCAAAACGGTGTTTTCGGTTTCCTCAAAATTATCCTTTTCATCTGTTTTTGCCTCAGCTTTTTTCTTCTCTGGTTTCTTTTCTTCTTTTTCGACTATTTCTTTATCTTTTTTGCTGACATCTGGCAAGTCTTTTCTATCTGGCGTAAGGTATTCTAGAGATTCTTTAATCAATGCAATGTATTTACTTAAGTCAACATTTTTATAGCTTTTCAAGGCAGTAATTAACCCCTCAGCAAGATCGGTGTGGTATCCTAATTTTTTGAGATCTCCAACGTTTGGCTCGCCCATTTTATTTGCTTCTACAAAAGCTTCGATTCTATCTTTCGTACTTGTACATGTTTCCAGAATCCATTGATCCCTTATGTCTGCGTTAACCTCGATGATCCTTTCTGGGCGGATGGATGTATACATATCTCCTCCTTCTTCAGGTACATATGTTCTTGTTTTTCCAACGACTGCTACAAAGGCTGGTACCTCAATGTTGGAAAGAGCATCTGTGGCCTCTTGTTGATATTGACCGGAATACAATGTAAAAACGCCAGTTGGATCAGAAATGTGCGCTCTAACAAACTCTCCACCTTCAGAGACGTTCTCAACGTCTGTAAGAACGCCTATTACAAATAAGCGGTTGACCTTAGCTCCCAAAGGAGTAACGACATAAGATGGAGCCATCTCTCCCTCGCCTTTCAATTCAACGGTTGAATCGTTATATTCGCTTGCGAAAACTCTCCAAGCTGCCTGACGTTTCATTGCAATTCCTCCAATTCCCTAGATAATTTTGCAGATTCCTTCTTTATATCAATATCAACAAACTCTGCGTCTTTAACTATTAATGTTGTACCGAAACTATCGCCAAGTGCATTTCCTTTTAAGTTGATTCTATGGGCAAAAAGTAGATTATTCATCTCTTCGAACAGAACATTTTCTTCTATTTTTTTGCATTCATCTAACGTTTTACCGAGGATTTTTTCAGTTAGATCTTTATTCATAACGCCGCTTACTGCTGCTGTACCATCGTCAACAACGAACTTGATTCTCAAATCAGGTTTTCCTTCCACGTCACCATGTATGCTACATTTGCCGTTTTGTAAAGTACGATTGCATTCAGGGCATCGCATAATAAAACCAGAACCGGGTCTTATTTCTATTACGGTTCCCTCCACGTTAACATCCAATGCACCTCCTTCTTCTACCAATTCATAAAGGGGCATTTTTCTTATTTTGATTTTATCTCTTGAGATATTTTTTTTATCTATTTTTTTAACTTTTGCTTTTTCATCAAATGTTAGCTGAGGAATTCCTTTCCAAGATTTTACATACCCACCGGTTATTTGTAAGGTATCTCCCTCTTTGAGTTTGAAATCATGCCATGATGTAAACTGGGCTTTACCTGTTTCATCACCAATGATGCCTGAAAAAACCTTCTTTGTTTCACCGTTTACTTCCACCTCCCGCTCGTTTAAATCAAGGATTATTGCTTGAACGTCGACTGTTCCGAGACCGGATTTTAAATCCTTTACCTTGAATTCCTTAGGTTCGAAAGCAGCTTTAGGAAGTTTATCCTTATCTGTCTTTTTGATATTTACTCGATCTCCAAAGTTTAGTTGTACGTTTCCTTGCCATTCACGTGTATACGCATCTGATACTTCTATTACATCTCCTCTTTCTACTTCAATGTCGTTCCAAGCAGTAAATGGAATTGTACCACTTTCATCGCCTAAAATTCCATAAAATATTTTTCTGTTCTCGCCCTTTACAGTTATTTCCTTTGGATTTATTGCAATCACATGGCATAACAAGTTCACACTGCGTTCATTGGGTTGGAGATCAGATATCAACGTTCTTTCGGAAGATCCTGGAGTAGAATTAAACGATGCACCCCCACCAAATTTCGTTATAAGTGTTTGTTTTGCCTGTTCAATAGGTACACCATATTCTAAGAATTTTTTCAATTCTTTTTCGAGTTCGTTCTGGCTTACTTCCTTTGAATCTTCACTAAGGGCATTCAATATATCCTTTATATGGGCTGTAAGATCATCTGTAGGCATTAAAGGCCCACCTCCCAAAAGTACATGCGCTATTTGATATATCAATTTTCCAATACATTGTTATACTCCCCCACACATTTTTATATTCCACACCAAATAATTTAAATTACTTTCACTTTCATTATGGGTATGCTTAATTCATTTAAAGGTTTTTTCGTCTGCAATACTTGGGATTTTCAAATGAAGCCAAAACTCATTTGAAAATCCCCAGGAGTTGTTACCAAATACATCTTTAAATATATTCACATCTTGCTTCTCATTTAATTTATACAAATAGTAGTACGTTAATTTTCCAATCTGCGATATTTATTATTGCTAGGTAATAGCCAAGTAAATGCCGGTAGTTATGTCCGATGAATGTCTAAAATATGTCCAATATGTCTGATAAATGTCCGTTATAACAGTTTGTATATTCTCCCCTTTTTTTCGAGTGGTTACGTCTTCAAAAACATCGAAATTTTATGATTTCTCGGAGGGTTAAGAAGACTTAGGCCGAATGGAATAGAATCGTTTTCCGTTCCCTCTCTCCTGTTGGGGGAGGTACACCCAGTCCGCATTACGTTCCAACATAGCTTAGCTTATATCAGAACATAAATCTTGTCGAGATGAGTCCAGGCAAAAGAAAGTAATGATCTACGTTGCTGCTACTCTAGATTTTGGACCTGTTAGAACTGGTTCATAGCGTTTAATTATGACTGTATCATTTAACCTGGCTCTAGCCTCTTCGATTTCAGCTATAGCCTTCGCAATCTCCATATCGAATTTGATTATAGCTTTCACTAGCTTATTAGCTCTGTTTATCTGATAGTAAGAAGATTGTCCCATTTCTCGGGTCTTTATGATCAGTTTCTTTTCTAGAAGTATAGGTAGCATCTTATAGATTGTTGGTTTGCTTACATTCGATTGCTTTGATATTT
>DAOWHD010000030.1 GCA_030641605.1 Thermoplasmata archaeon | reverse complement strand
CGTATGAAAAATCATGCTTAATATTGTTTCTACTCAAAAATGACATATGATTGCTGGCAGCACAGACATATCATTTATTACGCTTTATCCAAACTGTCTTACAGCACTAAGAAATTCTTAATAAACTGTCGCATCATTTACCTTTACAGAAATATCAGATTTGATTTCATTAGAAAGGAGGAATGCAAGAAATGAAAGAGGAATATTATCCATGGGGTGGCGAATTTACCGCCTGTTCACCTGATGGATGTATTGCAGTTGTACTCCTCAATGTAAAGTATATACCTTCCAATAATGTTGCTATATATGGGACATTAAAGACTGAAAATATAGGTATAGAAAAAATAGTTGCCAATGTGATTTCAAATCCTCATATTAGATATCTTGCCGTTTGTGGAGAGGACATCAGAGGACATCGTTCAGGTATGTCACTTATTGCTTTAAACAAAAACGGAATAGATGATCAACACAAGATTATTAGCGCTCCTGGGGCAATTCCATATATCGAAAATGTAAAAGAAGAAGCAATCGAAAGATTCCGCAATCAAATTGAAATTATTGATTTGCTAGGAGTTACAGATAAAGAGAAGCTAGACAAAGCAATAGATGAGTTTGCTGCAAAGTCCCCACCATCATTTGGAAAACCATATATTGCAATAAAGATTAAGGCCGAATCAACGGTGATCTTGAATGATAAAAGAGCATTGCATTCAAAGATTGTAATGAATTACATGGGAAAGATTGAAAGGAGAGACAAATAGATGTTTTCATTTACTAAAAAACAAGAAGTTTTTGACATTTCAGGAATAAAAATAGGCGGTCAGCCTGGCAAATATCCAACAGTTCTTTTTGGGGGGGTCTTCTTTAAAGGAGATCCGGATTTTGTAAGTGCTGAAAAACATCTTCGAGATATGCTAAATATCAGTAAAAAAACAAGTACTCCTGCAATTCCAGATTTTTTCATAAAAAAGGAAGAGCATATCGAGAATATCATTGATTTTATTGATGAGAAACTTCCAAAGAGCGTTCCATTTTCAGTAGATATTATTGAACCATCAGTCAAAGTAAAGGTATTGGAATATCTAAATGAAAAAGATCTCCTTTCCAGAACCATTTACAATTCTATTCATGTGGGAGTTACTGATGAGGAACGTGAGGCATTAAAGAATAACACTCCTGAAATGGCAATTATCGTAGCATTTAATCCTAAGGATAAATCCCCTGATGGAAAGGTTGAGGTTCTTGAGAATGGTGCAAATCTTACCGATACTGGACTACTTGATATTGCAAAAAAACTTGGGATTAAAAAAATACTTGTAGATACCGCAGCACTTGCACCAGGGGACAATAGTGGTGCAGCAATCGCAGCAGTCCCTGTAATAAAGGAAGAATATGGCCTACCAACGGGCTGTGCAATTCACAATGTTGTAGAAAAATCAAAATGGCTGGACGATTTTGACAACTCAAGAAAAATGGTTGATGCAGCTTCCAACGTTAATATACCACTCTTTGGCGGAGACTATGCAATATTTGGTCCTATTAAAAACGCAGAATATGTCTTTCCAGTGATCGCATGGCAGGATATTCTCATCTCAGAGTATGTAGAAAACTACTTTGGGACATCTCCAGCAGATTTACACCCTAGGAGGAAACTCTTTTAATGTCGCGCAAGGTAAAAACCACAGTTATTGGCTCTTATCCAGTAGATATCGACCGGATGGAATTTATGCAAGAATATTCCAATGGGAGGGAAGTCTCCTGGAATAAATACATTAGAAGTGCAGTCAATGATATGATTGCTGCTGGAATTGATATTGTTTCGGATGGACAAACAAGAGATCCATTCATCAATATTTTTACTAGAAAACTAAAAGGATGCCGCCTTAGGGACAGAACAGAAATAATTGATAAAGTTGAATATGCAGGTCCAATAACTCTTGAAGATTACAAATATGTTAGAGAGTTGATACCTGAGAAAAAAGAGCTAATTGGTCTTGTTGTAGGTCCGCATACATTAAGTGAATCAGTGGTTGATCTTCATTATAAAGATAAAAAGGAACTTGCCTTTGATTTTGCATATGCACTTAAGCAGGAAGCAAAAGCATTACAAAATCATGTTGATATGATTGGTGTTGACGAGCCCTTTTTTTCTAACTCTATGCCGGAATATGGAAAAGAATTAATTGGAATAATTACCAAAAATCTTACATGTCCTACTAGACTTCACGCATGTGGAGATGTCTCCAATATTGTTCCAGAACTGCTAGAAATGCCTGTAGATGTCCTTTCCCATGAATTCAAAGCATCACCACAACTGTTTGATGCGTTTGGGGAGTATGATTCCTCCAAAAAAATTTGTTTAGGCGCTGTACGTTCCGATAATGTACAAGTCGAAACAATAGACGAGATAGTAAGTCACATTGAGAAAGGAATATCTGTATTTGGGGAACATATCAGTCAGCTTGCACCAGACTGTGGGCAACGGTTATTGACTAGAGATATTGCATTTAAAAAATTAAAAAATCTTGTATTGGCAGGAGAAAAAGTATATGGTCGATAACGAAGTCGCTTTAATAAAAGCTAAAAAAACACCGCAGAAAGATGTAATCTTGGATCCTAAGGGTTTTTTCGTCATAGAAGTGCACTACGAGGAAATAAGAGTTGAATATTATACTAATGTGTATAGAAACAATCAGATAGTTTCGGGAAAGCTTGAGAAGGTATTTTCTGGAGTGAAGGCAGATGCATTGTGTGACACAGTGGCAAAGCATGTTTCAGACCTTATGCCCGAACATTATCTATATCTGGGCAGAGAGCTTGTCATGGCCCAACATGCATTGGAAAATAAGAAAGAGTATGTTCAGGATGGATGCTAAAGTTTTTTGATAATTCCGTTGCCATTTACATGTAATTCCTTCTTTCCATTTCTTCGTCTTATATCAATATTGCGTATGTTGATAGAATCTCCTTGCTTGAAACCTTGGATCTCTTTTACTTTATCATCCCATACTGCCAATTGTTTTGTACCATCATTATCTTTTATTTTGATGTTTGCAACAAATCCAAAACTTCCATCATCCCTAAAAAAAGCGCGAGTATGCTCTACTTTGATCAACGTTCCTTCTATTTCATTTTTTGTACTGGGCGTCTTATCTTTTAAGTCTGGCATGTCTTTAGGCTCGATTTCCAGTATGCCCCATCTACCTATATTTACCTCCAGGCCGGTAAAACCATTTTTTATGTAGCCGTTTACCACCTTTACATTGGTACCTTCCTTTATCTTATTGCTTTTTATAAGTTCTACATCATTGTCCCACAATACAAGACCACAGGATCCTGTATCATCAGTCAACTCTAGATTTACAACCCTTCCAGAAGAACCATTTTTTCTTTCGAAATTTTTTGATTCGTCGATATTTGTTATCCTACCAAAAACGGTACACTCCAGACCATGCTCTAAATCAGATATTTTTGATGCGCTTTGTTTGTTTCTGCCCATTTCGTCAACAAGCAACAATGCAATTGTATCTTCGTCAAAAAGATCGTCGCATTCTTTTTGCATGCTTTTTATTTTCTGCTCAAATTCTTTTTTTGTTTTTAGATCTTTGACGTTCTCATAAAGTTGGACTTTTGTTTTATGCATCCAACATGTGAATGGGTGTTTGCCTCTTAAAAGCTATTGCTGAAATTTTAACGTGCAATGGTAACTACTAAAGCGATACGGAGAGCTTACATGTGATTTGTTTTTATGAGTTATCCGCCATATGACATACTACTTCCTGTGTGATTAGATACATCTCTTATCATATTGCCGCATTCAGGTTCCATCACATAGACGCATTCATAGCGCCAAATTTTTCTCGATTTCCTTTATTTTCTAGGTGAAGTAATTTGGGAATAGTATAGAATAGATGGCAGGTAAAAAGCGTTATATAAAACATTCTTTATTGCCTAACCGGTAAGAACTAT
>DAOWHD010000013.1 GCA_030641605.1 Thermoplasmata archaeon | reverse complement strand
ATTGCTACAGATGATGGATCCAAAGGATACAATGGTTTTGCATCTGATCTTGCTGAAGAACTTTTACACAAAGAAAAATTTACGTCTGTCTTGACATGTGGCCCAGAAATTATGATGAAAAAATTGTTTGATATTTGCGGCACTACCCCGTTTCAAGCCTCTTTGGAGAGATATATGAAATGCGGCATAGGGCTATGCAGCCAATGTTGTGTCGGCAATGGTTTGCGAGTATGTGTTGAAGGCCCCGTATTTGACGAAGATGCATTAAAAAACATTGAGGAATTTGGCACATATAAAAGAGACGCTGCAGGGAGAAAAATCCGGTTCTAGATAATTTTTTAATCAATAATAGAAGGAGGCAACATGGGCGTATATGGCGATGAGATAAATATAAAAACTAACGGAGAAGCAGATATTGTTGATATTACTTCAAATGTTCAGAAAGTTATTGCAATATCAAAAATAAAAAATGGTATCGTCTGTGTTTTCGTGCCAGGATCCACAGGAACTATTACAACAATAGAATATGAACCTGGTTTGATGAAAGATTTTCCAAGAGTCCTCGAAAAAATAGCCCCTAGAAATGTTCATTATGACCATCATGAAACATGGCATGATGATAATGGCCGTTCACATGTAAAGGCCAGTCTTATGGGGCCTAGTACAACCTTTCCCATTAAAAATGGTAAATTAATCCATGGTACTTGGCAACAAATTGTTTTCGTAGAACTAGATACGAGACCTAGAGACAGAAACATCGTTGTACAAATTGTTGGAGAATGATCCAAAAATAGTCATGCTACAAAATTTAATGGCAAGAATTGTACTACTATTGCCTTTCAGGAATTCTTTTGATTATGTGATCCATAACCTTATCAATCCAAATCTTGTAATTTCCTGACTCAAGTTGCAGTACAGATATACATGCACAATTAGACGGTTTTATGACTATTCCCATTATATTCACTCCATAATATAGTCAATAACGTGATAGATCAATACCATGCATTACTAGTTTTTCTTCTTGCTTTTAAAGCAAGTGCTCTAACTCGGTTTCCAACAACAAATGATTCGGTAATGAATTCTATTTCCTCAGCCTCTTTGGAGTTTGATACTTGTCCTGCAATCATCATTTTTCATCATTCCTCAATATCTTTTCTTGTAGGTTTGCTTATTAAGGAGTTGTTGTACAACTATTACCAACCATCTTTGACGTATATTATCGGAAGTTGTTTGAATAATCAAATGAGGATTATACAATCTGTATGGTGATCTTTTCATTTAGAGTCAAAAGATGCTGCCTTAAACCAATATTTTTCTACCCATATTTTTCAATGAAAAATAGATTTGTAAATGACATCACATCATGGAAATGCAAACAAAGGAGAAACATGGTCAAAAGTAGTAGAGAGCAGATAATGAAGGATGAAAAAAAGTTATTACAGAACCGCAGAAAAATTCAAGGACAAGTACAGATAAGAAAACCAAAAAATGTGTAAGTCAGAATTCAAACATGGAAAAGTTAAAAGAATTTTTGTAAACATTTCAGTACTGGAGACCTAAGAAACAGGGTTGAAATCAAGTTCAAAAAAATAGATATAGCCCAAATAGGTTTTTACCAGCATTACTATGCTTAAAGTATCAATACTTGACGGATATGTAGATGAACCAACGTGCCTTGGCGTGCCACCCTACATTAGCCCATATCCTAGGTATGTTGCTGGAGCCATTTGGAACTTTGATAAATCCGCACGGATTTTTTATTTAACTATTGATCAATTAAGAAATGATATGACCCTGCTGCCAGTACTATCAAAATCTGACATGGTTATTGTTATTGCCGGAATGTCTGTGCCTGGAAGATACCTCTCTGGTTTTCCAGTTAGTCCTGGCGAACTTGTATCACTTCTAAGTGACATTTATCAACCGTTAAAAATACTCTGTGGCCCAGCTGCTCGTTATGGTTTTGGTATTTCTGGTGGCAAAAAAATAAGAGAAACACGTTTCGTTGAGGCAGTCTTTGATTTAATAGTGAAAGGCGATTGCGAAACTGTTGTTTCTGAAATTTTGAACAATAAATATGATATTGAAAACGTAAATTCCTCACAATTCCGCAAACATGCCAGCGATATTGGAGGTTTTGCAGTAAAAGGTTCTAGTATCATAAAACAGCATCCTTTTTATCCCAGCCGTTTAATAACAGAAATCGAAACATACAGAGGATGCCCTCGCAGCATTGTTGGCGGATGTTCCTTCTGCAGCGAGCCAAGCAAAGGCCCTCCTGATTTTCGCCCTATTAAAGACATTCTCGCAGAGATTCAAGCATTATATACAAATGGAGTAAGACATTTCCGTCTTGGTAATCAGCCATGCATCTTCTCTTATATGTCAAAGCATGCAGACGAAAGTGAATTTCCACAACCCAATCCAGATGCCTTGGAGAAATTATTCAAAGGCATTAGAAATGTTGCTCCGAATTTAAAAACGCTTCATATTGACAATGCTAATCCGGGCATATTGGCTCGATATCCAAATGAATGCAGACGCATCGCCAAAACTATTGTCAAATATCATACATCAGGTGATGTAGCTGCCTTTGGTGTTGAAAGTACCGATCCAGTTGTTATCAAAAAAAATAATCTAAAGGCATCTGCCGAAGAGGCATATCGCGCTATAAAACTTCTCAATGATGTTGGCTCCGCTACTGGATACAATGGGATGCCTGAGCTATTGCCTGGACTTAACTTTGTATTTGGACTAGAGGGTGAAACGAAAGATACCTATGACTTAGATTACGACTTTCTAAAAAAAATTTTGGATGATGGAATGCTACTCAGACGTATCAATCTACGTCAAATCATACCAATTCCAGGGACTAGAATGTTTAAGACGGGTAACAAAATAATATCCAAGCACAAACGTGAGTTCAAACGATTCAAAAAGAAGGTCAGTGAAAATATAGAATTTCCTTTGCTTAAAAAGATGCTGCCTGAAGGTACTGTTTTAAAGGATGTTCTCACAGAGACATATAAAGGAAAACTGACGTTTGGCAGGCAGATGGGTAGTTATCCATTGCTTGTTGGAATACCTGGCGTCCACCCGTTGCATACCACTCTAAACGTAAAAGTCACAGATCATGGTTATAGGTCCATAACAGCGGTACCATTTCCCCTTTACATAAACAATGCCCAACGGGAGACAATTGAGGCATTACCCGGCATCGGCAAAAAAAGAGCCATAAGAATTTTAGCAAATCGGCCATATAAAAACAAAGAGCATTTTATCAACTCTCTTGACGACCCCCTTATTGGAGACAAAATATTAGAGCATATATCGATTAAATAGCGACATATAAAAGGAATGAAGGCAATACTTGGCATCTGTTATGAAAGAAGGAAAATTGGAACCACTTGAGAAGAAAATAAACTACAAGTTCAACGACAAGAAATTACTAGAGAATGCGCTAACGCATAAAACATATGCTTTTGAGGCTGAAACTCCTCTTGAATATAATGAGCGTTTGGAGTTTTTGGGCGACAGTGTCCTGGGTTTTGTTGCAGCTGAACAATTATATCAAAGTAATAAATATTTTTCTGAAGGAGAGCTTACCCGCCGACGAGCATTGTTTATAAATAACAAATTCTTGGCAGATGTAGCCAAAGAGATAGATCTAGGGAAATTCCTACTGTTGGGTAGAGGTGAAGAAATACAGAAAGGCAACATAAACCCCCCAAACCTTGCTAATGCGCTAGAAGCATTAATAGGAGCTATTTATTTAGATTCAGATATCAATAAGGTTAGGCGAATAATT
>DAOWHD010000008.1 GCA_030641605.1 Thermoplasmata archaeon | reverse complement strand
GGTTTTTTATGAACCATTTATCATATTGCTTGCTGTATTTCTCAAACGATTCAATTCTTACCATAGTTAATCCTTATTTTTGATGTAGTGTTATACAATATTCTTTTTCATGAGTGTCAATTACCCAGTCATCTGTCAAAACTATTTCTGTTCTTCAATCACCTTTTCATATGTCTTCCTATTGTTTACGCATCCGGGGTCAGGAGCAAGATAATCACCGGTATAAGCATAGGCTCTTGCTCTGCATCCACCGCAATAATAACGGTAATCACACGTGTTGCATCCATGTAGCAGATCCTTGTTTCTTAATTCCTGAAGGACTTTGTTATGTTTCCACAGCCCCTCGAAATCATCTTTGAGAATATTTCCAACCTTCAGCGGGAAGAACACACAGGGCTGCAGATCACCATTGGCACGCATCGACATATAGAATCGCCCTGCCCCGCATCCGCCAATGAATTCTGCTAGGTTAACAAGTTGTCCTGCAAACTTTGGATTGTAGAAATGAGTAGGTACCACCTTTTCATTTTCCCCCTCTTCCTGCTGGAGTGCAACCCGTGCAAATTGAGGAGCAGTCGAAAGTACATTTATTTTCCTTCCGCTCTTCAGTTCGCTCCATAACATTTTGAGCGCTTCTTCTCTCTCATCTGGAGATAAATCCATTTCAGATATATCTCTTCCTCTACCAGTAGGAACAAAATTATACGCCATGAACCAGTTTGCCCCTAAATCTTCGCTGAACTGTACAATATCTGGGATCTGTTTGTAGTTGTATCTGGTCACAGTGGTGGATATCTCAACAAAAAATCCTTCAGCGACTACATTTTTTATCCCTTCAACTGTTTTGTCAAATGCACCCTTTATTCCTCTAAATGCATCATGTGTTTTAGCATCTATCCCATCTAGACTTATTTGGGCGAACTGCACACCTACTTCTTTCATCTCCTTTGCCTTTTTCTTTGTGATAAGCGTACCATTTGTTGCTACTGCAATATACATGCCCTTATCTGCTGCATATTTCATCAGTTGCATTATATCTGGTCGTACTAATGGTTCACCACCTGAGAATGCAAGGACGGTTACCCCTGCTCTGTCAAAAATATCTATAGCATGCTTTGCCTCATCTGTTGTGAGTTCATCTTTCCATGGTTTGCCAGCAGTTGCATAACAGTGTTTGCAATGAAGATTGCATGCATAGGTGACATCCCATACAACTTGGACTGGTGCACCAGAGGTAAATGGTTTTCTGACTCCAAATTCAGCTATACCTCTTATTGTTGATGACAAGCCTTTCGCCCAGTAGGGGTCACTGAATTTTTTCTTCAATTCATCTTCATCTGTGAGACCAAATGCAGATGCTCCTTTTTTAAGGACTTTGGCAATTATTTTTTCAGTGGCTTTACATGCAAGACATGCATTCTTTCGTCGTCCTGTATAAAGCTCCACTGCCACTTCTATTCTATTTTTGCCATCCTTCTTGCAGTACTTGCTCATTCCCCTGACAAGTTTCCTTGTAGCGGGATTTCCAATTGTAGCTTTTAATATTTCAATAGTAGTAGTAGTTTTCATTTATCATACCCCCCCTATGGGTTTATTTAATGGCAGAAGAACGTTTACTGCCTTTTTAAACAAAAATCCTTTATCGTTGATTAAATCCTTTATTATTATTTTTGGTCGTAGATAGAATTTCATATATGCTAGTTGCAGCAATCTGGCTATTTGTGATGATGTGAAATATTTTAATTTCATTACCGGGGCTAATGCGGTGAACTCCCTCCAATTCATAGTAAGTAATAGTTTTTCTTTTACTGCATCGAACCATAGTTTTGTTCCAGGATATGGAGTGGCTATCGTGAATTGAGCAAAATCAGTACCTACTTTTCTTGAAAATTTTATTGTTCTGTTTACATCCTCTCTGCTTTCGTTAGGAAATCCGATAACAAAGGATCCTAGAGCATGCAACCCTGTTTCTTTTGCAATTTTTACAGATGCCTCTGATTTCTCAAGAGTAATCCCCTTGCCTATGGAATCAAGTGTTTTTTGAGAACCAGATTCCAGACCAAAATAGATAGTATGTGCCCCTCCTTTTTTCATCGCTTTAGCAACATCCAAGGAAAACGTGTCTACTCTTGAAGAGGCGCTCCAGGAGATATCCATTTTTTCTTTTTTTATCCTATCTGCTATTTCAATAGCCCTTGTTTTATTTAAGGTGAATGTATCATCTAGGAATTCTATTTCCCTTTTGCCATATTTATTTTCCAGTAAGGAAAGTTCCCTTAACACTCTATCTACACTATGCCCTCTCCATCTTTTCCCGAACTGTAGTGAAGATGAGCAGAATATACAGTGGAGGGGGCAGCCTCTACTAGTGATTACTGTTCCAAATTCTGTTTTCCCAATCTTATATTCCGTCATTGGGAGCAGGTCATAGGATGGCAGAGGAATATCATCTACATTTTTTATCAACCCTCTTGAGGGGTTGTTTATTGTTTTATCCCCTCTGAAACTCAATCCTTTTACCTTCCCAAGTTCTTTTCCTTTTTCAATTGCATTAATTAACTCTTTAAACGTGTTTTCTCCTTCACCTCTGACAATAAAGTCAGCATATTTGCACTCTTCTAATGTTTTATCTGGTAGAAAGGTTACATGTGGTCCACCTAAAGCAACTTTGACATTTTCGTTTGACTCTTTTGCTATTCTCGCTACTTCATATGCATCTAAGATCATAGACGTTACCGCGGTTATCCCAACTACATCGGCATCAAATTCTTTTAATTAGTTTTTTTAAATCTTCAAGCGTTAATTCCTCTGCGATAGAATCAACAATCTTGACATCATGCTCTTTTCTAACCATTGAAGCAAGATATGCTAAACCTAGCGGTGGACCGGTTGTGCCAATAACGCGCTTTATGATGCTTTCTGTTGGGGGTGAAACAAGTAAAATTTTCACGATTTTGCCCTCACTTTCTTCATGTTTCTAAGGAATTTTATAGCATCATCGACGGTTTTAAGTGATGTTTTTAGTTTTCTTTTAAGGTTTTTGTCTAATTGTTGGATAGAATTTTCAGTTTTTTCTAAGATATCAAGGAATTGATCCAACTTTTCTTTTATAATATCGGCCAGATCAGCGTCTATGTAGTAAACGTATCTTCCCCCTTGTCTCATTTTTTTGATATGCCCTAGCCCCATGCTATGGTTAAGCGCATTGATTGTAGTAGTATACGCATAGCCAATACGATCTGACAATTCCTTAGCTGTCAGTGATTCATTGGACAGCGCAAGAACGGCATACATGGAGGAGCATATCTCTCCAAATCCCCAGTGTTTCAAAACCATTTTAAGATTATCCTGTACTTTCTTTACTTCATCCACGTTTATCACCTCATTTGGAAATCCCATTAATTCCATAAATATGATATTTCTCATATCTATGATATAACAAATAGTATTTAAATTTTTTGATGAGCCAGATAGAGACCAGCGTTCCAAAAGTCGGCATTAGTATGTACCATGGAAATTCGACATATGTTATAGGATAAAAAATTACCATCATAAGGAAATAGTCCTAGGCAGCTGACTTCCTACAATACAAAAAATCAGGTGCCATCCACACCAAGATACCTTACAGTTGTTGACAGAAACAGAAATGGATCAGAAAATACCTCAAAGCGCAACGTATTAAACTATACCTCATTAGAGGATATCAGAGAATCACCGATTGGTTTTTTTCACCATCAACTCTTTATGTTCAATTACCATCGAGATAATTTTTTTTCTAGCTGATTGGAGAAGCCTCCATACGGTCCCACGAGAAATACCCATCCTCTCGGAAGCCTCTTCCTGACTCAACCCTACATAGTCAACCAGCCTCAGCGCCTCTAGTTCATCAGCGTACAAATTAACTGTTCCAGATGCCGTCCATTTTGGTATGGGAGAAAAGAGTTCTATGTCTGGATAGAATCCAATACAACGATGTTTAATGGGACGGGGTGTCATGATCATGATGGCCGAATTCTTCTTTATCCCGCCAGTTCCCATCTGTCCTAATATTTCCTTTTAAAAAAGCATCAACTGCATCTTTTACTTTCCCATATGCCCCAGTGACTACTTTAATTTCAAGTTGGTTGAAGAAATCAACGGCTCTTCCCCCCATCCCGTAGGCTATTACCACTTCCCCCCTGTTCTCCTTAACAAAATTTGGTAAGTCACCTACATTATGTTCTGCATACGGTACAGGTATAACTTGGACATTTTCAACCTTGTTATCATTTATGTCAACAAATGTGTAGTATGGGCTTCTTCCAAAATGCATGCTTATCTCGCTTTCAAGTCCATCATCATTGCTACATGGTACTGCTATTCTCATTTTATATCCCCATTTTGTGCATATGCACATAAAGTATATTAAGTTTATGACTCATCATTCAAGCTTGTAATTTCTCTTTTTATTTTATCTATCTCATTCATATATCCAAATCTTACTTCATCTGTTTTGCCTCTCTTTTAGCTTCTCTCAACGATTCTGTTGATCTCTCTTTATTCTCCCATCATTGTTTTCTAAAATTCAAAACGTAGCCTTGTTCAAGATAATCGTCATGCATCAATGTTTTATAGAGCATTCTTTCAAAAACAAAACCTGCAGATTTTATCTCCTCTTTAACATCATCAAGTTCCATATTCATGTACTCTTGATGATGTTTTGGATAAACTGAAATAAGAGCATTTGTTTTCAAAACTTGATGCATTTCAGTTAGCAACTTCCTTCTGTTGCCTACCAAATGTATAACGTCATAAAGCAAAACTACATCAACGGATTCCTCTTGCAAAGACACTTTTATCCCTTCTGATACATCTATTCTCTTAATATTCTTCAATCCTATCTTTTCAGATCTCTGCATCAATTTATCCAAGGATTCCTTGTTTTTATCAATAGCATAAACCCTTCCTCCCGCTCCAACTACCTTTGCTGCTGGAATAGTATAATTACCATTCCCACAACCAAAATCTATAACAGAGTGATTCTGTCCAATACCAATATCTATCAAAAAAATTTCACCCATTCGATCCAGCCATTTTTTCATATAATCCATATTCATACCTATATTTTATCAAAACCATTTTATGTATTAATCATTTTATAAAAATTATCTAAAGGGTTCATGACTATCATTTTTCGACTGACCAAAATTTTCTCTTCCGATCACGTTTTCGATTATCCCCACACTTTATTCTAGATCTTTTTAGACCATTGAGAAAATAATCAGCTGGATTACCAGGCTGACGATTTTCAGTTTCTTTGATAAGTTTTTCTAAAAGCTTGATAGGGTAGCGGTACATAATTCTTTTGGCAAGTCCTTTACTAACGCCAAATTCACGTAATGTATCATATACTCTTTTTCTTCTAGCGTAATAACTTTCTTTGTTTTCATCCCTCCTAAAACTCATGTGACCCCTCTGTGCTAGCTGACCTATTGCTTGTTAGACTTCTTTTAATGTACCTATTTGCATGATCCTAAGCCTTTCTAATGTCCTTGGTGTCAGGCAATAAGTCAACGACTCTATTAGTATTACCTATGATGCTGTATATAATATTTATAGTGCAGAATACAGATAGGTTGGTGAGGTCTTTTGGTAGTTTTATTTCATGTTTTGACATATTGATATAACCATGTTCATTTTCGTTTCCTTTTATGTTTTTTCATCTTACGATTCTTAGTAAATATATTTTATCTGCCTTAAAGTGTTTAGCTTTTTTATTTTCTAGATTTATATTTTTATAATTGTTTGGTTAAGTATCGTTTATTGGCGATTCTTTTTTTTAAAATTCTCCTTTCAAACCAATTTTATCATTTAAATAATTAAGAAATGTATGATAAATTTCCTTTCCTATCCTTCCTTTTATTTGTATGTCGACTGAATGTTCTTTTATACCATGGATTTTGTTAATTTTTATCGTTGCATTACATTTTTCAACATCTGCTAAAATGGCAATTATCTCAAGGTTTTTTCCTCTTGATATCTCTGAAGAAAATTCGCCAATATTCTCTATTGTTTTCCTTAAATCTGATTTTTTCTCAGGATGCTTATAAAGTGTTTTACCGTCGACAATGATTTTTGCTGTGTTTTTGAATTTAGCCTTTGCCAAACCTCTTAATATTAACTCGGCTGTTGGTAATAGCTCAAAGTCTTCCTCGATCACTTTAACAGATATAATCTTTGAAAGAAAGCTAGGAGGATCCACCTCTTTTCTTTTAACATCGAAATCGAATTTTATGTGTAAATTTTTTAAAAATTCTTTTTCATATTTATGTTTGTCCTTGTCTTTCTTGTCAGGATGGCTAGCTTCTATCCAATCCATAACTTCTTTTGGGGATCCCATGACCCAGGGGGGTTCTCTAAAACTACTGTTATATCTACTCATTTTATCAATGCACTATTCATTACCCATAGATATATATTTTTCTATATGTGTTCTCTTGTTTTAGCGGCCATACCAACATTAAATGACAACATCTCAGCCCTATTTAGAAGGCAGCTATCTACAGCAAGTAATTTATCTTTATCATCAATTATAAGACATTCATCAAATGGTCTAAGTGCAATATCGCAATTCTTTACAAAATTTGCAAAGACACTTTTACCATCCTTTTTAGAATTAACAGTTCTTTCTTCATCTAATTTTTTTACTACTTGCCAAGCGGCAGATATATACTTTGAATAGTTCTTTAGCACTCCCCTCATAAACTCATTAGCCACTCTGATATCTAACTCGTTCCCTGTCTCAATTGACATAATTTCTTCGTCTTCAGTCATGTCATTCCACCTCCTCTTTCCATCCATTTCTAATACCTTCAATTGTCTTTCTAAAACGGTTCACATAATAATCAGGCAGTTGATCTATTTCGAAAAATTTTACCTGCTCTACTTCATCCCCAGCAATTGAACTCCCTTTTTCTACTTCAACCAGGTATACCACTACTAACATATCTCCATAAATCTCTTCGTCTTCAAGTCTTTTTACCTCTACCAGACTCTTTATTTTTCCTGAGAGCCCAGTTTCCTCTGCCAGCTCTCTTAAACAAGCCTCTTCTGAGGTTTCTCCACTCTCAATAAAGCCTGAGGGAGGAGCCCAACTCCCTTTTTTCGGTTCTATTCCTCTCTTGATCATCAGAAACTTTCTATCTCTTACAGCAATTGCCAATGCTACTGGCAAAGGATTTTCATAATGGACAAAACCACATTTAGGGCAATATTTCCTTTGTTTTCCTTCAATAAGCTGCTTTGTGAGAGGCGATCCGCAAATTGGGCAGTAAGAATATTCCTTCATTGATTATTCCCCCTTATTTACCTGTACCAGTGCAATTAATTTTAGATAACTGAATTAACATTCTATATTTCAATTACTTGCCCTGCTCCACCATCGATGTATTTTTCTGGATATATTTTTTTTATCTCTGTTTTGTGCTGGGTACAATGTGTAGGGCATATAAACTCTAAATCTTTAAACAAATCAAACTTATTGAATCCATGTAAGCCACCAATAATCCCGTATATCTTTCCAAATTGTGAAGCTGCTGTAAGAATACGCGACATTTCTGGATGTGAACAGCCTACAACTAAAACTATTCCTTTATCTGTTTTGATCGCCATAGATTGCTCTATGTTATCTATTTCGCCAGTGGACAAGACGTTCTCATGAATTTTTAGTGGACCACTCACATGAACCACTTCTTTTACCCCATGGACTCCTCTGAATGAAACAGGGGCATAAACTTTGACGTTATTATTTATATCGAGAAATGCAGAAAGTCCTCCGACATGGTCAAAATGTGGATGGGAAATAAAGATTTCATCAATCGATTTTGGGTCAATGTTCATCTTTTTCATGTTTGACAGAAGTATTGAACCGTTTGCTCCTGTGTCAAAGAGGATTTTAGGAGTATTTTCTATCTCCACTAGACAGGAGAAACCCCAGTCCGCTTTGAGTCCTTCTTTCCATACATCGTTATCATAAACAATGGTAATTTTCATTTTAATATCTCCTATATTTGCTATGCAATTTCGACATAAAGTTAATCAAAACTGATCTATCTAAACGGGGCAAGTATCCATGTTGTAAATCACATCTCAGTATATATATTCATATTTGCTTGCGGTTATAAAAATCTTTTTTAACTTTTCATATGAAACTTTTTCTCCGGCGTTATCTACAAGCCTTCTATTTTTTCTAACTAGGTTCACACAAGATTCTGATAAGTATACTGCTGCCAATCCGTATATAACTTGCTCCTAGGCAGAAACAAACTGTTAAACCTCATAAAAAAATTGTTTTTCCGTCATTGCCTCAATTTTTGTCAGGTTGTTATCTTGCCCATGCGGGATAGCCAGAGGTCTTGATTGAAAAGGAGCTATTGACAGGTCACCCAAAGAAAATCAGGGATGTTGCCTATTTTGAGGAATATCACTCTTACATAACATTTATCAGAAACTCCAGTATTACAGGATTTAATGGAGACGACTACAGTTTTTGCCTGTATGCATGTGCCTCCGAGGCCAATAGAGCTTAAAAAATTGGACAATGGAAAATTGACATAATATGAATCTAACAAAAAATGGGTGGTAAGAACAATGGTTAAAAGATCAAAAAAAGCAAAAACGATGAGGAAGCTTATAAAAGCTATATGGATTTTCAACTGGTTTAACTCTTGTGGCTTCTGCGAGTTGGTACCGTTAGTGGGATCTAGATGGGATATGGAAAGATTTGGAATGATTATCGTGGGGACGCCACGCCAAGCAGATGTGCTATTTATTGCTGGGTACCAAACGCTCAAATCGATAAAAAGAGCAAAAAAAGTATATGAACAGATGGCTGAACCCAGAGTAGTAATTGCTTTAGGATCATGCACAATGACTGGAGGCATGTATTGGGATTCATACAACACGATCAAGCGGCTTGATAATTACCTGCCAGTTACCATATATATTCCAGGGTGCCCACCTAGACCTGAGGCAGTGTTTGAGGCTTGTGACAAGATATTCAAGCATGTAAAGGAGCTTGAGTAAAATGAATTCAAAGGAGGAAAGAGAAGCGCAAATTCTTGAGGAGATAGGTTCAAAATTTGATGTTGAAGGTAAAATACAGCGAGAGCACAGGATCTGGATATCCATAGATAACAAAGATTTAATAAAATTATGTGGTTGGCTAAAAAACCAGAGATTTGAGCATTTATCAGCAATATCAGTAACCGACTGGGTAAAAGAAGGAAAGTTTGAAGTTACCTATCATTTATGGTCATATAAAGATAAAATTCTTCTCACCTTGAAAACAGAGATTGATAGAAAAAAACCAGTTATTGAATCTGTGACTTCAATATGGGAAGAGAACGCGCAAATCCATGAAAGAGAATTACATGAGCTTTTTGGTGTGAAATTTAAGGGCAATCCGGATCTATCTCCGCTTTTCTTGGAGGACTGGCATGCTCCACCTCCATTCAGAAAGGATTTTGATTGGAGAAAATATGTAAGGGAAGAGTATTATGACAAAGAAAATGAGAGAGAGGTAGCTTACTATGATTGACCAAATGGAACCTGCACCTAAAGACACAGAGTACGACTTATATTTTGGTCCTGCGCATCCAGGGTCCGGCAACTTTGGCGTCAAATTAAAGATCGATGGGGAAATAGTGACATCTGCCAGGGCCGATCCTGGATACCTGCACAGAGGTTTTGAGAAGCTAATGGAATACAGAACACCGATACAAAACGCTGTTCTATCAGATAGGATCTGTATACTTGAACCGCTAAACTGGAATTTGGTCCATGCTGAAGCAGTAGACGAATTAATGGACATCGATGTGCCAGAACGAGCAAAATATATAAGAGTAATAATGGCGGAGCTTTCTAGAATTCAGTCCCACGTTATTTGGTATGGTGTGTTTTCAATAGGTACTGGTTTTGATACAGGATTCAAAATGGCTTTTGGATATAGAGATTATATATTGGACTTATTTGAGTTGATAACAGGTGGGAGAGTATACCCTGCAGGATATATATGTCCTGGTGGTGTAAGAAGGGATTTTCCAAATGGTGCTAGAGACAAGATATTGAAAGTTTTAGATAAAATGGATGAGATGATTAAACTT
>DAOWHD010000010.1 GCA_030641605.1 Thermoplasmata archaeon | reverse complement strand
CTCGTGATATAGGCTTTTTAGCTGTTGCTTTAGCGTTAGTATTCTTTCAATTCTTTAGAAATCTGTTAACAATTATGCGAAGATCATTGTAAAACAAACGATGGCGATAGGTGTAGAATAGACTGGGGAGGTAGACGTTCCCTGTAACCAGAAATCGTCTTTATGCTGGAGTCGAAACTAAGAGGCGATGTAACGAGCATTTATTGATCCGTCTGTTGACGATGAGACCCTGTCCTTCGGGATTGGAGGTGATGACCACGTACGATCGGAAGGTCATATGTACATCTTAGTTGCGGAAATCGGGTGAGGCACGGAAGTGAGCAGCCTTACCGCAAACTGCCGATGCTCGAAGGGTTAGCGGGGTTGAGAATGCAGATGGGCAGTCAATAGATGAAACGTGCACCCACTCAAAGTGTTTCTACACCCGCTAAAATTACCAGATTGGATACGTATTTCGCAATTTAAAATTAGGGGAGAAGACACATGGTACAATTATTGAAAGATGAGAGTTTGGCAGCATCGTGGCAGAGTTTCTTTGAAGAAAATTACAAATCTGAGATTGAAACTGTTGCTTTAGAATATCCTGAAAAACGTAGTTTAATCGTTGATTATTGGGATATTGATAGAACAGATCCGAAATTGGCTGAAAAACTAATTAATCAACCATATAAAGTCATATTTAATGCCGAAGAGGCACTAAAAAATATTGACGTTGCTGCTGAAAACAAAATAAAACTTCATTTTAGAGTTACAAATCTTCCTGAGTTACATAAAATAATTATTAGAAACATCAGAGCAAACCATCTAGGAAAATTCAAAGCTGTAGAAGGTTTAGTTAAGAAAAGGACGGAGGTAAGGCCTAAACTCCAGGTGGCTGCATTTCTCTGTCAAAAATGTGGGGCGGTTATTAAAGTAGAGCAAGATGAAGACATTTTAAAGGAGCCTACTGAATGCTATGAAGATCAAGGTGGATGTGGAAGAGTATCTTCATTTAAACTTTTAGCTAACCTGTCTACATTCATTGATTCCCAAAAAATCGAGATTCAGGAGAATCCTGAGGGATTGAGAGGAGGTGCTCAACCCGAAAAAATCAGTGTTTACCTTGAAGATGATCTTGTGGGAGAGGTAGCTCCTGGAGATAGGGTAGTTGTGAATGGCATTTTGCATTCCAAGCAGAGGCGAAGAGGAACATTTCGGTTGACTTCCTTTGATAAGATTATGGATGCAGTTAGTATTGAAAATCAGCAACTAGCATTTGAGGAGGTGGATGTGACTGAGGAAGATGAAAAGGAGATTTTGAAGATAAGCAAGGATCCTGAAATATATAAAAAAATGAGACAGAGTATGGCTCCGACTATTTATGGGATGGACGTAGAAAAAGACGCTCTGGTTTTGCAATTATTTGGAGGTTTATCTAAAAAAATGCCTGATGGTACATATATACGAGGAGACATTCACACATTGTTTGTGGGAGATCCCGGTACAGCAAAATCACAGCTGCTTAACTATCTATCCAAACTTGCTCCCAGAAGTATTTATGCTTCCGGAAAGGCATCATCTGCAGCTGGTCTTACTGCTGCTGCTGTTCGTGATGAATTTGGCGAAGGACAGTGGACGTTAGAGGCAGGAGCATTGGTTTTAGCTGATATGGGAATTGCATGTATTGATGAAATAGATAAAATGAGTGATCAGGATCGTAGTTCGCTTCATCAGGCAATGGAACAACAAGAAATTTCTGTTGCAAAGGCAGGTATAAGCGCTACGTTAAAATCACGATGTGCAGTCCTAGCTGCAGCAAATCCAAAACTTGGACGTTTTGACGAATTCATGCCTATGCATGAACAGATCAACATGCCGCCTGCTCTGCTTTCCCGTTTCGATCTCATATTTTCCATTCTTGATAAACCTGACAGGGAGAGAGATACAAAGCTTGCAACTCATATTTTGCAAACCCATAAAGCAGGAGAGGTTCATGAGAACCTTACAAAGTCAAAAAAATCAAAATATAATAAAAAAGAGAGAGATGCCCTGATGCAAAATGTTATGCCGACTTTTGAACCGGAGTTTCTACGTAAATATGTAGCATATGCAAAGAGAAATACCTTCCCTGTTATGAGCGACGATGCTTTAGAGATGTTGAAAAGCTATTATGTAGATTTCAGGAACTCGTCTGAAGAATCTATTCCATTTACCCCAAGACAGTTAGAAGCATTTGTACGATTGGCTGAGGCAAGTGCCCGGATTAGGCTAAGTGAGGAGGTTACTGTTGATGATGCTAAGAGATCGATTTCTACAATTGATCAATATCTCCGAAGAGTGGGGACGGATAGAGAGACTGGCAAGATTGATATTGATATCATTGCAACAGGCATAAGTCATAGTCAGCATGACCGAATGCGTGTGATTATGGATACCATAAAAAGACTGTGTGATGAATCTAAAGATGGAAACGCAGCTAGAAATGAGATAATTACCGAAGCAGAAGCTAAGGGGTTGGCAGCCGACAAGATTGAAGAAGTATTAGATCGACTCAAACGCAATGGGCAGATATACGAACCAGTACATAATAAATACAAAATTACAGAGTACTAGTGGGCCGCATCATAAAAATTATCGATATTCATAGATTCCCCTGCCTACAGCTTTGGAGACGACAGTTTTCCAATGGCCTTTTTTACATGCTCCCTGCTTTTTTCTCCTATTTCATCAACTATGCAGCCTGCAAGGTTACTTTTTACGTCATTCCAGTTGAGTGTCGACACACCAAAATATAATTTTTTGTTAACATTGGATGCTTTGTGAATATGTGGGGACCATTTGCCTGGAGATGTATCACAATTGTCCATGTGTAATACATAGTTTTTTCTTAGATTTTTATTTTCAATAAGATAAATCTCAAATTTTCTGTTAAAATATTTGTAATCAGTATCTCTGTCAAAATAGCGGTATTCAAGTTCATATTGTTTGTTTATGTTTATGCTTCCTCTTTCCATCTATTCACCTACTACGACAACTAAGTTGTATGTATAATAATTTATGATTTTTTTAGCAAAAAAGAAATGGAAGGTTTTTAATCCATATAGTATTCCGGTGGGAACGGCTCTGGTTTCAAACCTTTTCTTTCTCGTATCTGTGCTACTATCTGATCCTGAAGATGCCTGGGTAGTGGTTCAAATCCTATGTTTTCTGTGTTCCAAAGTACCCTTCCACCAGTAGCGGATCGTATTGAAGATGCAAAGCCAAACATTTCTGCAACCGGTGCCTTTGCATCAACGTTTACCATGTCTTTCTCAGTTGTCATATTTCGTACAACAGATCTCCTCTGATTCAACTCTTTTGAAGCATCTCCCATGAGGTTCTGTGGGGTACTTATGAATACCTTTTGCATAGGTTCGAGAAGTATTGGATCAGAGCTCATTATCGAGCCATATATTGCGTTTCTCACTGCTGGAATAACCTGCGCTGGTCCTCTGTGTATTGCATCCTCGTGAAGTTTGGCATCAACAAGCCTAACTAGCATTCCCTGACAAGGTTCAGAGGCAATTGGTCCACTTTTCATAACCTCTTGAAAAGCCTCTTTAATAAGCTCATGGGTTTCAGAAAGATACTGGATACCTTTAGTGACATCAGTAATAATATTCAATCTTTGGATATCAAAAGTTCCCTTTGCAGTAACTTTATCCATTCCAAGATCATGCAAAATTTTTGTTACTTCCTTTTTGTATTTTTTTGCGTTACTTGGAATTTCATTGTTATACAATGCCTTTGTGATCTTTTCAGGTAATGGTTCAACTTCAATGTAAAACCTGTTATGTTTGTTGGGTGATTTCCCTTCAAATTTACCCGGGCTTTTCTTTGCTACAGACTCACGATATACAACGATTGGCTCTGAACATATGACATCTACGCCGTATTCCTCTCTGATTCTATACTCCGTGATTTCAAGATGAAGTTCCCCCATACCAGCCATCAGATTTTCTCCAGTCTCCTGGTTAATATTTACTTGTATGCTTGGGTCTGCTTTTGAAACTGTATGAAGTACTTCTATCAATTTAGGTAAATCCTTTGTGTGTTTCGCTTCCACTGCAACTGTAACAACTGGTTCAGATACATGTACGATACGTTCAAAGGGGTCATCTTCTGTGTTGCCTGTGACGGTACTGCCTGCAATTGCATCTCTTATGCCTGTGACTGCAACAATATTTCCTGCACTTACGTATTCTACAGGGATTCTATCTGATCCTACCATGAGATTGACTTGCTGAACACGATTGGCCTTTGGCATTCCCACTACATAGACTTCTTGCCCTCGTGTAATTTTTCCACTGTACATTCTTCCTACTGCCACTTCGCCTGCATGTTGGTCCATAACGATTTTTGTAATCATGAGTGCAATGGGTCCACTTTCCTTAGTTTCAAGCATGCTTTTTCCAAGATTGCTCTCCAGGTCCCCATGCCAAATATGAGGTATCCTGTACTTCTGTGCAATTTTTGGAGATGGAAGATGATTCACAACCATGTCAAGTAATACCTCGTGAATGGGTGTTTTCTTTGCCAATGTTTTTTGGTCATTGTTGTTACAATAGTCGTAGATGTCCTTGAAGCTAAGGCCCGTTTTTTGCATGTATGGTGCCGAAATTGCCCAGTTGTAGTAAGCAGATCCAAAAGCTACACTACCATCTTCCACCCTAACGTTCCATTTGCCTTTGAATTCTTCAGGAACCATCCTGTTAACAAGGTCATTGAACTTGGCAATTATTTTAATAAAACGTTGTTGCATCTCTTCAGGTGTTACCTTCAACTCGTTGATTAATCGGTCGACTTTATTGATAAACAAAACAGGTTTGACATTCTCACGAAGTGCCTGACGTACGACAGTTTCTGTTTGAGGCATAGCTCCCTCAACAGCACATACAACAACAACACACCCGTCGACAGCACGCATTGCACGTGTTACGTCTCCACCAAAATCGACATGCCCTGGAGTATCAAGAAGATTAATAAGATATCTATTACCTTCAAAATCGTGCACCATGGATGCGGAAGCAGTATTAATTGTAATGCCTCTGTCTTGCTCCTGCTCATCAAAATCAAGAACAAGCTGCTTACCAGCAAGATCTTCACTCATCATTCCACAGCCGGCAAGCAAGTTATCTGAAAGTGTTGTTTTTCCATGGTCAATATGTGCAGCTATCCCTATGTTACGAATGTAATCTAATTTATTCATTAGATTCTTTGCTTTTTTGATATTGTCTTCCTTCTTACCCATAGTAACTACCTCTTATGTAACCCATATAACATTCCGCAAATCCAGATTACTTATCTGGCCGATTTGGCAACTCTCTCAGTATCATTTTTCTTAGCTACGGCAAAAGAGGATACGTCGTTTTTAGATGCCTTTATTATCTCCTCTGCAAGACAAACTTCCATACGTTTCTTGTTCTTATGGCTGGTGTTGACTACGCCTGTACAGATATTGCGGATGGCAATATCAATGCGCCTCTGTGGAGCTGTATCAACTGCCTTGGGAACAGATATCCCGCCAAAACGCAACCTTGTTGTCTCTTCTTTGGGTGCAGAATTCTGAAGGGCATGGACAAGTACTTGCACAGGATTGGATTTTGTCCTTTTGTCAATAATTTCAAGAGCGGATTTTACAACTTTATATGCTTTGCTCTTCTTTCCGGTATACTTCTCAGTTCTCATTATATTATTTATCAGACGCTCGATTATAGGGACTTTGGATTTGGCAAACATTTTATTTGCAAAAACCGCACCAAGATAAATATTTTCAGTATCTAGATTTATGTATCTTTCTAGCCCCTTGTCTTCCACTTTGACATCATCCATGTCGTATTTTGCCAAAACGGGAAAGAAATGAGTAATTTTTTCACTATTCTTTTTTCCAGTCATGTTTATCGTCTCATTGCCTTCTCAATTTTCCCTCTAACCATTTCTCTAAGAGATACATCATTTACCTTTATAACCTTGAATCGGACACCAGGAATATCGCCGTAACTTCTTCCCATTCTACCACCAATTCCCTCCACCATTACCTCATCGTGTTCATCAATAAAACCAATGGCATTATCGCCTGGAGCAAAAGCAGTAATCTGTCTTCCATTTTTTATAAGCTGTACCTTTACACATTTACGAATAGCAGAATTAGGCTGTTTCGCTTCAATGCCTACTTTTTCAATAACGATGCCTCTGGCTTGAGCTGTTCCCCCAAGCGGATCTGCCTTTTCCTTTAAATGTAAGACTCTCTTTTTGTAGTACCTATCGTTCCATAGTTGGTTTTTTCTATTTTTTTTGAGTTTCCGTGCTGCATTTATTCCTTTGCCCATGGTTCACCTATTAGATAAGAGTAAGGCAGTATACAACTTTTCATATTTAAAAGCTGCCTCTGATGACAGTACCTCTGAAAGTAGATTTTGAAAACGCAAAAATGGATGATAAGTCCGGCTAGATGTTTTATTACCGACTGTTACTAAAATTATGCAGCGAAGAGGTAAAATCAACCGTTGAGGGTAATGAGAAGAGTCTGGGAAAACTTCTCATCGCGGTTGAGATGGGATGGTGATGCACTCCTCTAAAAATACCAGCCCAGACTTTTCATTACTTCCATCAGCTACGATTGTGCATTCTTTTAAGTACTTTTTTCGCAGGTAATTATGCAGTTGAATTATTATCATTGTGACCTTTCCAAAGATCTTTTTTAGGGTGAATATAATTATAAAAACTCATCATTATTGGCTGTTAATTTAACGACTTAAAAGATGAAAAAATGCTTAGTTTTTTAAAGAAATACCGGTTGCTGAATTGTGGTGAGGAGGAGATGGAATCACGAGCTAAAATAATATATACCGTTCCAAGGCAGGTGCCGCTATTTGAAGAGCAGGATGACGGAAATCTAACACAATATGAGAATGAAGGGTAGCCCTTCCTCTCATTATTTTCTTTTAGAATTCATCTTTGTCCCAGTTCCATTTATCAAGTGCTTCGCCGGCATACAACACTATAAATGGCAATGAAAATAGACAGTTTGAGCCAACAGATTTCACAAATTCATTTAAAGTCGTATTTCCATATTTGTAATTTAGCCATGCAGTCCACACCCCAATTGCAGTGGATATGCTAAGACTGACAACCATGCCAGCATATTCCAAATCTCTATAGTCATCTAGCCCACCTTCTAATGGACCATCTGGATCTTCATCTAGTGGAGTGACAATTGGTTCAGCATAATGCAGTTCTTTGCAGCTCTCATTATTTTCGGTATTAATTGCTGTGCTCAGTGGTGATAAAGTCGTAATCAACAGCAGGCACGTAAAGACAACAAATATTTTTCTTTTCATATATATCAACTACCTCCAATCAAAGAATTGTACAGGTTATTATAAATATTTCCCTATTAATGTTACATGCTATACAAATCAGCGTTCAAAGACACTATACATATGTTCTGTTGTTATTTTCATCTATGCAAAGTTCTTTTGATTCCAGTGTACTGTATTTGCTAACGTCCACAAACGAGTACATGTCAACTTTCATGCTCTCAGTATAGTACACCATGATTCCAGAAATAGATGCGTTCAAGGATGCATCGCTTCCGTCGTCTTCGAATAGTCGTAAATGACTTACGTCTTCCACTCCAAAATTCTGATTTATTTCAGTCTTTGTATCACTATCGCCTGCGCATTCCACAGGTATCCAACCATAATTGCCAAGCTTTCCCCCAACGAAAACCTCTGCCCATGCATGGGAAATCACACTAACCTTATCGTCATTTTCTTCTACTAGGTATCCTCTTATGAATCTTGCAGGGATGCCTATTGAGCGGCAAAGAGATATGTATAGAAATGAAAGATCGTCGCAATCCCCTGTTTTCTTTTGGATGGTTATGCTTGCAGGTTGAATGCTGTTGTCTCCAACATGTATCTGATAGTTGGTATGTTGCTTCAACCATATGAAAAGCTCCTTTGCTAAGACAAAAGAATTGTTGCTTTTTGCTTTATTTGTTACAGTAGCTGCTGTGTTTTTGATTAAAGGATTTTCCGGATTTATGAAAGTTATGGTTTCATTTGATTGTTTATGACAATATTGACCAATTACATCCAGATAATTGGTTTGTAACCCCTGCAATGTTTCTGCTCCTGTGCCGCTAAGATCAGAAACAAGAAAACTTTTGACTTCAACTGTTGCAATTATTCCAAGTTTATAGTTATCAGTGCCCTCACCACTTATGTTCCAACCTATTATATCGTTGTTTGCCAGTGTTGCCTCACTATAATCTAGGTCGTGCAACAAATCTGTGATTGTTACCGTTCCGATAAGAACTTCAGGTTTATCACAATCATATTCTATGTTATAATCGCCATTTCCAGTACAATTCACTTTGTATCCGTAACTAATTGTATAACTGATTTTTGTAGGATGGGATTCATAAGTCGTGTTGCCGCCGTTTATATCAAAATAATCCAAACAACCAGATGTAGCTAATATGCCAAAAATAATAATTGAACCCATCAAGATTGTTTTTCTATTCATATTTCTCTTATCTTTTTCTTAAAAAACCCTTCTTTTCATCTGTTCCATGCGTGGCACGATATTTACACCCTTCTTTCATTGGGCATTTTATGCAGTTAGGTCCGCTTTCGTGACAAAAGTTTTTACCAAGGTTGGCCAGTGATTCTAGATATTTATAGATGTTTTCATTCATTTTTTCTGCTTCTTTTGTCAATGCATTGATTGCCTCGTCTGGATCATCTGTAGAAACCCATCCCAATCTTTTTGCCACTCTGGTTACATTTTTGGCTTTTTCTGTAGTATTATTTGTAGTAGATTTTGGTTCAGGCACATCGGCTGTAATTTCAGGTTGTGGTTTAGGCTGAGGGTTAAATGGTGGTGTTTGGGGCATTTCAGGAGGCTTATAACTAGAGGTCTTTCCCCCTTTAGAGATGGCTACTGATTTGCCCCCATGGCTTGTTTCCCGAGTGCGTATCTCTGCCATAATCGGCATCTGGAGAGAGGCACCGGAAATCAAAGCAACTCCGATAGGAAGACGTTGTATCTCTCTATATGTTTGGCTTGTCACTCCTTCCACGGACTGAATAATCGCCTTAAGATCATTAGGGTTTGTCACTTTTAGAATAATATTGGTATTGCACTGTGAAATGACGTTTTTATCTACCTTGGCAGGACGTTGACTGACAATGCACAACCCCATTCCAAACTTTCTACCTTCGGAGGCCACAGTTCTTATCATATTAGATGAAATAGCATTTCCAAAACCTCTTTCAGGGCAGTAATTGTGCGCTTCTTCAACTATAAATAGGAACGGAGGTATTTTACCTGCTTTACGATCATCAAACAATCTCTTTGTAAGGCGTGCTACAACGACACCCTGCACGTCTGGTGGAATGCCTTTCATATTTATTACAGAACATTTCCCTTTCTTCACAATGTCTCCTGTAGAGGTCCCTGTTTCAGAGAACACACCAATTGAATCAAGTGATTCAAGCGATGCAATAACGTTCCATCGTGCATTGCTTTTACTTCTTCCAACTGCATCTATTATGTCTCTGAGGGTGTATATACTTTTATATTCCTTCACTTCTTTTATTGCCTGGTATAATACGCCTTTTTGAGGTCCAGAGATTTTCGAAGGAAGGAGGTCCAATATCTCATGCGCCTCTAGATTTGATCCATTAAGGGCAAGATGTTTCATCCCACTTCTATTCCCCGTAGGAGAGAACTCAGTTATTTGGCTGGAATATTCTCGTTTTTCCACTCCAAATTTTTCCATGTCTTTTTGGTCCTTTCTGCTTCTGTTTGGTTTAGTTAATGATTGATATTCTCCATGTGTATCAATTACGACTATTGGTATTTTTTTCTTGAGAAGTTCTTCCACAAGCACACCACAAGCATAACTCTTGCCGCCACCAGTTTTTGCAAGTATAGCAATATGCTTCTGGACTAACGAGTCTATATTGAGATAAACTGGCAGATCGTGTCCCTTTAAGAGCCCAATGTACGCTCCGTTGTCTTTTGCTGCATTCAGCCCGAGAACATTTCTTACGAGACCCTCATCGGCACAAACAATTTCAGAACCTGCGTCGAATGGAGTACGGGGCGATTGTAAAAGTCCTCTTTTATCGCGGTATCCAATCACATCTGCAAATGCAGATACTTTAGTCTTAATCATTGGCCGCTCTTCGCTGCTTATTAGTCCTGCTGCATCCTCAAAATTAAGGTCAGAGTGCTGTTTAATGTCCATCACTTGAGCCAACATATGCCCTTCCTTATGAGGGGCAAATATATAGTCAAATTTCCGTACATTCTGTCCATTTACTGCAAAATTAAATTCAGTCGAACCTACATTTCCATATATATAACCAACAATACCATCTTTTTTTTGCATCCTAGATCCCCTAATAATTGGAATAATACAATCTTGGGTTATTATAGTTTTTGTAATTTTTTACTTAATTCAACCGGCAAATTTGCAAGATTCTCAAGGGCTTCAATCTCCATAAAATGAAGGGCACCTGGAACGACCAACGTATGAAGAGGCGTGCCGAAATCCTCATCTCTTAAAACTTCTATTTTGTCAGCCCTTACCGTTGGATTGGATGATCCTGCACGAGCCACTACACAAACTACACTTTCTTCAGCAAATATATGTCCTCTCTTTTTTTTCTCCATCTCTATTAACAATTCTATGCCTTCATTGGCTGTCATATGTTTATTTCTATCGGCTTGTATGTCGAGGAGAACAAGCGTATGCAATCCTATTTCTTTGTTATTTTTGATTATATCGTATTGGCTTGTTGGGAAGTAGTCTTCTTTAGGATATGCAAGTGTCGTTGTCCTCCCAAATTTATAATTCTGAAGACCAAGTAGGCCAGGAACTGCGGTAACGATGCTGCTACCATGTACAACCTTTGTTTTAATCCCCTCATTTATTGCTCTTAATCTAAGATCCACATGCGTGGTTGCTGCCATTGAGTCGCCACATGTTAAAAAAGCAACATTTTCTTTTTTTGCAGAATTTATAATATTATCGCCTTTTTCTGTTTCTTCTCTAGTTAAAATCTTAATTTTTTTTCCAATTGTACTTTCTAATTTATTTATGTCTGTTCCCACAAGTTTTGCTGTGTAAAATTCTGCATAGACCCTATCGCAATTTTTAATTTCATTCAACCCTTTTAATGATATGTCTTTTTCGTCATAGAGTCCTAAACCAATGAATGTCAGTTTCCCCTTAGTCATGTTAATTCAAAAAATCTTAATCATCATTTATACAAAAAGGTTTGTTTTACTCAGATTATTTAAATGGCCATTTTGATTACACGCCGTTATGATTAGTATTGCTCTTGCAATTCCTGTATTTATTGTTGGTGTTGTCCTACTTTGGAAAGGGTCGGATATATTGGTAGAAGGCACATCAAAAACTGCAGCGAAACTAGGTGTATCTTCCTTAATTATCTCACTGATAGTAGTAGCATTTGGTACATCTGCTCCTGAGTTTGCAATTTCTGTTGGTGCTGCTTTTCAGGATCGTGCAGACATCTCATTGGGAAATATCATTGGTTCCTGTGTTGCTAATATCTTGCTAGTATTAGGATTGAGTGCAATTATCCGCCCCATAACTATAAAAAAAAGCATTATACGACGGGAGATGCCACTACTTGTGTGTGCCACTATTGTCCTTTTTTTCTTTTCGTTTTTTGGGTTGTTAGATAATCCTTATCGCATAGCTGGTGGTGTTATATTTTTAGTCTTATTTGCAGCGTTCATTGTTTATTTTATCTATTGTGCAAAAAAAGAGAGGAACAATTCGGAAGAATACGGAAAAGGAACGACTCAAAAGAACATCCTTTTTATTGTCCTAGGTATCGTTGGTGTTGTTGTTGGAGCTTGGCTACTGATAGAATCAGCAGTAACAATTGCAGAATTTTTTAACATTCCTCCATTCGTTATTGCGTTATCAATGGTAGCAATCGGTACTTCACTTCCCGAGCTCGTGGTTTCTGCAACGGCTGCGTATAAAGGAGAATCTGACATTGCTGTCGGTAATGTTCTCGGGTCAAATGTGTTTAATATTTTCCTGATACTTGGTGCATGCGCTCTCTTTATACCGTTAAACGCTACAGGATCCTTTTATCATCTGTTGTTTTTAATGATGGCAACACTGATCCTGTTTCCAGTGGTATACACGGGACATATCATTTCTAGAAAAGAAGGAGTATTTTTCTTGGTGTTATATTCTTTTTTTATTTGGTATATCTTCTTTGGATATGCGCTTTTTATCTGAGAGATAAAAAATCAAATCATATAAATATGCAAGCATTGTTCTTGAAAAAGAATGGATGAGAAAAAGCCAGTAGATAAAAAAGAGATTTTCGCAGTTATTGTAATGGCCTTTTTGTTTATTCTCATACATGGTCTGGCGTTGTTAATAACAGGAACTTTTGAAGAAGCAGATATGCAAGCATTTGAAGACCCTGACAATCCTATGAACATTGCATATATTTTTGTTATAATGTTGGTTTTTACGGTTTTGATTCTACTAATTGCAAAGTTTTGGAAGAAACAATTAATACAAGCAATAATTTTAGGTGCAATAGGTTATACCGCTGCTTATGTATTTTATCCGTTATTTGGCAGCATTACTTCTACTTCAACATCAATTGTTTTTTCAATAATCCTTGCAGCTATTCTTGTTGTGATGCTTTTCAAATATCCTGAATGGTATGTGATAGATATCTGTGGCGTTATAGTGGGTGCTGGTGCTATTGCCATATTTGGGATATCCTTGGGTATTCTATTGGTGCTTGTTCTCTTGATAGGTCTAGCTATATATGATGCGATATCTGTTTACAAAACTAAACATATGATTGACCTTGCGGACACTGTCATGGATCTTAAACTTCCAGTTTTGCTGGTAGTACCAAAAATTAGGCACTATTCACTTATTAAAGAGACGAAAAGGTTGAAAGAAAAGCTCAAAGAGG
>DAOWHD010000034.1 GCA_030641605.1 Thermoplasmata archaeon | reverse complement strand
TGTTAATGCAAGTATGCTTCCAGCGGCTATAATAAGAATTGCCAGCAAAAGCAATCCATATTTTAGATTGGTTTTTTTTAAAGTATTTTTACTTTTTGTTTTTTCATTTGATCTTTTTCTGGCCATTTATATCCTCCAATTGAATGTTAATTAATTGTTTCAAACTTTTTTATAGGTGTGGGTTAAGTTTAGCCTTAAGCATCTCTTTAGGCATTGCTCCAATAATTCTGTCAACCAATTCTCCGTTTTTAAACACAAGCAGAGAGGGTATACTCATGATGCCGAACTGTGCTGCAGTTGCTTGATTTTCATCAACATTAAGTTTTCCAAATACAATCCTTCCTTGCATTTCCTTGGCGAGTTCTTCAACTATTGGATGTATCATTCGACATGGGCCGCACCAGGGTGCCCAACAGTCAATAACAACCATTTGATATTTCTTAACGTTCTCATCAAAAACCGCGTCCGTAATGTTTATTGGTGTGTTTGGCATTTCTCCATCCATATTATTTCCTCCGTTCATATATCTACTCCTTAATTGCTCGAGCTTCTTTCTTTTTAATTCCGCCAATTCCTTATCCATTGTATCCACATTATGGTTATTCTGCTATATAACGTTTGTGCAAAAAATATGCACAACCATTATATACCTCTAGGCTGATACATGAAATGACAATGAAGTTCATTAATCCTTCTGAAAATATGTGCTGTGATGATGTCATAAGTTGTGTATTTGACTTCAACGATCTAGATTTAAATGTATATAAGAAATTAGGAGAAGTGGGGGAGTCAAGAGCAGACGATTTAGCACAAAAAATTAACAAAGAGAGAAGCACAGTCTATAGATCTTTGCAAAAATTAACATCATGTGGCTTATGCATTAAAAAAACAAATAAAATGGCGACAGGTGGGTATTATCATACCTATTCACGCATTGATGCAAAACTTGCGAAAAAGAAGGTAGAATCTTGCATAGATGTATGGTATCAATCTATGAAAGAAACGATCAAGATGTTTGACACTTAGTTTTATGTTTTTTCTTATTTAGAGGCCGTAATAGCTTTCAAAATCGAACGTTTTATATATGTCTTGTCATATGCTTAACTAAAATCGAGGAGAGATGGAAATGAAAGTAAACAATCCGCATGAGTTAGTTGGAAAGGAAGTTTGTGACACCAACGGAAGCACAATTGGAACAGTAGATAAATACTGGAACAGCTGGAACACTGAGTATCCGGGATATTTTTTCGGAATACGACCAACCGAAAATACAAAGGATACATGGTTCCGAGGAACAAACAAGCTTATCCCAGTATATAGTGACTACATAAGAGAATGGGGCGATCATATAACCCTAAACAAAACAATGGAGGAGTTAGGTCGATTTTGGAACAAGGCCGTTCCTTGCGGTACAACAACCTATCCAACAGACCAACTAGTTGACAAGCCAATCTATGACAAGAATCATTCCCGAGTTGGAACATTCTACGGCTGGGTAGAAAGCGATGGCACATACAAGCAATATGGATGCTTTGTAGACCCATTCTTATGCGATACCTGGAATGTACCATTCAACACAATAATGCCGATGCCAACCAGTTACATAGCCGATGTGAACGATACGATAACAATAGACAAGACACTAGATGAGTTAAAACAATATTGGCACGAACACTACAACTTCAAGTAAACTCTAGTTTTATTTTCTGAGGGAAAACCCCCTCAGATATTTTTTTTGGTTTTTTTGTAGCAAATTCCTCACTATATATACATGTTGTAATCTTCTGAATCTTCCTTTGCAGTATGAAACGTTTTCTCTGTGATATGTACCATTTTTTTGAATTTTTCACCATGTAGATTTAATAAAATTGTTTCAAGATTTATTTTCAATGATTCATGCATAGATGAAATAATAAGAATATATCTAACCATCCACATTGCAAGTTTTTGAGCGAAGTTTTTATTAGTTCTTCTTGCAACATTTTTAAAAATACTAGTTTCTAGAAGTTCGTATGTTGCATCCTTTACCGAGACATTGCTGTTTTTTTTCATCAACTTGCTCCATTTGGTTCAATCCAGCTAGCCTTTTAATTCTATATTTGCTGGATGTATCTTACTACTATCTATATACTTTATATTTGTACTATTTATATATTTCCATTATTTTATAAAAATATTTTAAATTTCAAAATCACAGTTGTAAATGAGTTTATCATATGAAAATTATGGCTGATTGCAAGGTACAAAGCAAGCAATTGGTATAGTCAGAAAGCTCTTAGATTCAGCAGATTTTAAATGGGAATTAGGCTGAAAAAATGAAATGATTGTGTGTGTTTAAAATCACGTAGGCCACTACACTTTTACAGGAGATAAACACCCTTTGATTTGAAACTCAGGTGCAAGCGGCGTGGTGCATATGTAGATACTTGTCTATCTGGTGCTACGTAGCAACGTATTTTCAAAGATAAACAGATGTCCCCTGTGATTGAGGAAAACAGCTTGAATAATGTTATAGAATGCATGGCAGTATTTTATTAAAAAGCATACTTATGAGTCAATCTGTGGGCTAAGGGTAAGTTTGGATTGCTTTAAAACTCTGTGATACTGTAATTAGACCGAACAGTGCATTTCCACTTATTTTCCCGTCAATAGTAAGATTAAACTCAAACTCTTCGTTAGTTATTATTTTCTCAATTATGTCAACTGCTGCATCTGCCAAACCACTATAATATATGGTGACGGAACTGTTTTTATTACATCTAGAATGTGCAGGAATTGAAACCTTTGAAAAATTTCCTTTCCCGACGTAGTTTTCAGCAATATAGATATCAAAATTTGATGAAAGATTAGATATGTGTTGATTTGTTGGATTGGAGATATTTACATCTAGTTTTAGCTTAAAGGATGTAAATTTAATGTCTGTAAGATCGATATCATCCAGCTTTACTTCGATGCTACTTATGGCTTCAACATCTGCATTATAGCTATAACCTAGAAAACCCAATACAGACAAAATTATCGCTATGATAATTACAGTTTTTACCAATTTTCCAGTCATTTTCACTTTTGTATATTTGCCACGTTCTTAAACACTTTCTTCTTCCAATGACTCATTTGCGAATTGTTCTGCTTTCACAAGCCCCTTCTGGATTTTTCTTTCCTTTTTATCTTGAATTATTCTTCTTGGGAATAGATTATTTGGCATCGGTATCTCCTTTGCACCGATAGGAGTGTAGCCCTTATTTTTCATGATTCTTTTTACAGGACCAACTATGCCGCCAGAATAGACCATCAATGTATCTACCATAAATATTGGTGTACCTTCTGCTTTAGGAAGAGATTTGATGAAATCCCATACGAATGGATATGTTCCCTGTTCTGCAACTGGAAACCCAAGTCCAATGGCATGGTTTACGTTGATGTTCTTTTGATTCGCTTTCTCAAGTGAGTATATGTTAACTTTAACGTTGTTTCTTTCAAATACCTCTTTCATTTTTTGTACCACTAGTAAAGTATTTCCTGTTCCGGAAAAACAATGAAAATCGATCGTGTTTAATTCCATGTTGTCACCATCCTTATTCACCTTTGGTGCCCTCATAAATAACCATTTGATTTTGGATGAATATAAATTTACAAATGATTTAACTTTTTCTTAATTGTCTCAATCCAAGAAGGTAACCCTTCAACAGTTCTAATCATTGCATTCTTTGCAAGTGATTTTCTATAATTTGTATCGCAGCTCACACGCCCCTCAAGATTTTTCCCGATAGTATGACATAATTTCCCTCCTCGTCTGTCCCAGTCGGTAAGAATAATAACTTTCTTGTATAGCTCTGCAATCCAATCACAAAAATCCGTAAGAGACATTCCTGCATTAACGCTAATTATCGTTCCAGTAATTTCAAGCCTGCGTAGCGCCTCGATATCTTTGTCTCCTTCAACCAGAATTGGAACGTTCTCGTTTTCTTCTTTAAGTTCCAGCAACAGCTTTTCAAGATTCTCAAGAGATTTTTTATAATCCATCTAAAGACTCCTTTAATATTTTGGCGATGTTATCAACAGAGGTGCCTTTGATAAAAATTGTTTTCTCTCTTTTTTTCTCCCCAGAAATAATTGAAATTTGCTTTTCTGGTTTGTTGAAATAATCTGCAATCGTTTTGATAACTTCTTTGTTTGCCTTGTTGTTCTTTGCAGATGAACAAACTCTGATTTCTATTCTTTTACGCCACTCGTTATAGCCACTCGGAAACGATGTAGAACTTGCATTAGGTGTAACAAAAAGATCAAGAGTGGCATCACCTCTGTGTTTTTTTAATGCATCTCCAAACTTATACATACGATGATGCCTTTTAGTTTAATTCAATTTTTATTTCTGATAGTCCTGCCACTTGCTCTCCAAATCAGGATTGTGAATAGTATCCATAATATATTTGGCGTATTCCTTGCCAGTGGCACCGTCAGATCTGCCAGTTATTTTCAGTTTTTTCTCATACCGGGCACAAACGTCCAACGCCATTTCCAGTTTCTTTCCTAGATCGGAAAAACCAATGTGACTCAAAAGCAGAGCAGCACCTTTGATGATACTTGATGGGTCGGCATATTTTGCTCTTCCTTCATTGACCATACGAGGAGCGCTTCCATGTATCGCCTCAAACATAGCATACTGTTTTCCAATATTGGCACTACCTGCTGTACCAACACCACCCTGAATCTGAGCTGCCTCATCAGTACAAATATCTCCATAAAGATTTGGAAGTACTATCACTCTAAACTGAGATCTACGAGCAGGATCAATGAGCTTTGCAGTCATAATATCAATAAACCAGTCATCCCACTCTACATCCGGATAGTCTTTTGCAACTTGTTCTGCCATGTTTAAGAATTTTCCATCAGTGGTTTTAACAACATTGGCCTTTGTAACGACGGTTACCTTGTTTATATCGTTCTTTTTAGCATAATCAAACGCCAGACGGATAATCCGCTCTGAACCCTGTGTTGTAGTAACCTTAAAATCCACCGCAAGATCATCTGTGACGTTGACACCCTTACCTCCAAGAACATAAGCACCCTCTGTGTTTTCCCTGAAAAACATCCAATCAATGTTTTTCTCCGGAACTTTTACAGGTCGTACATTGGCAAACAGATCTAGTTCCCGTCTCATCGTTATATTTGCACTTTCAATGTTTGGCCATGGATCACCTTTCTTTGGCGTTGTCGTTGGTCCTTTGAGAATCACATGACATTTCTTGATTTCCTTAAGGATGTCGTCTGGTATTGCTTTATTTGCCTTAGCACGATTCTCAATGGTTAATCCTTCTATAGTACGGAATTCTATTTTACCCTTTTCAACTTCATCTTTTAAAAGGTATTCTAGAATGTTTTTTGCATGTTCGCAGATGTATGGTCCAATACCGTCACCGCCGACAACACCAATGATGATCGGTTTGAGTTCTTCATAATTCATCCAATCTTTTTGTGTTTTCATTTGTTCAATTCTTTCAAGTTGTTCTTCTAATATTTTTCCAAAGTGATCTTTTGCTTTTTCAATTTCCTTACTCATTGTCACAACCTCCAATTTATTTCACCTTCTCAGGTTTATCGGGAACATCATATAAAATATCGTCCCATGGATGTCTATACAAACCTGCCTGTAATCTTTTCTGGTCAAAGTAATGACCCATGAATCCTATTGTCCTACCTATAATGAAGAAAGCATTGAAGAATCCCATATCAACCATCTCTTTGATTTTGTCATCAGTGTATCCAAGATTCTTTAGCATATCAACAAACAGTACTCCGATACAGCCATCAACGTTGAGAATAAGCGTATTTTTCTTCATAGTCGTAATACCTTGTACTGATAGAGCAAAGTCCAAAAGTGGGGTTTTTGGGAAGTGTTTACGTGCAAAACCTATCATTAGTTCCACTCGGACGTCTGGGTTATCTACACTGTGTATGCGGTGACCGATTCCCTGTATTCTTACGTTTTTCTTTTTCATTGCAGATACAAATTCCCTGGGTTCCATATCATTTTCAAGACCCCATGTGAAGTGTTTTGCTGCACCGTTCACTGCGCCGCCAAATCTCGGCCCAATTGTTACAATCCCACTGATGATAGACTCAATAAGGCTTTTACCTGCCCTTGCGGTCACAATGGTGTTATGTGCGCCTGAAACAGCAGGACCATGATCGGCAACTATCTGTAATACAAGTTCTATGAAATCCCTAGCATATTGCGGAATGTCTTTTTTGAACCACAGAAGTCCTATTACTCCACCGAGACCATACCCCTTCTTTATAACTTCATCTATTGGTTCACCGCAGTAGTTATGCACTTCACCAGTCTCATCACAAATTGTGGAAATGAAGTTTGTTGGTTTCCTTACAAGATTTTCAGCCACTGCTTGTTTGTAATCCATTGGTATGTGCGGGGGCGTGGGCTCGTCTATGGGCTCAATTTTACCTTCCTTTTTTAATTTCTGAAAAGTTTCCTTTATTTTTTCGCCATAATCATCAAAAGATTCTGGAACAACGACGCCAACTTCTTTTAGAGCGTTGTTCTTTGCTTTTGCAGTATCGGCTTTTGAATCTGCTTTTGCTCCTGCATGACCAAATTGTACTCCGCCAGGTAACATTTCTGCACATGTGCCTGTGACCCACATCACAAGAGGCTTGGTGATTTTACCAGCTTTTATCGCCTCGACAATTTCATATTCGTCTTTCCCTCCGACTTCACCGAGAGAGACCATCATCTTGATGTTTGGATTTTTCTCAAATCTAAGTAAATGATCTATTAGCGTGGAAGCAGGATAAACGTCACCACCAACAGCATACCCCTCATATATTCCATCAGTATTTCTTGCTACGATATTGTAACCTTCGTTTGACAGCCCTCCAGACACGGATACAAAACCTACTGAGCCACGGCGATAGAGCTTTGTATCTTTGATATTCTGCATTGTGCCTGCTGCGTTTCCGATTTTAAAGGCGCCTGGCTTGATGCCACCTACAGTTGCAGGTCCAATAATCCATTTGTTTTTCTCTTTGGCAATTTTTGCTATCTTTCGCACGTCACGTTGAGGCACACCTTCTGCAATCATAATCACGGTTCGAATGCTGTCTGCTTCTAAGGCATCCATGGTGCTTTCTGCAGACGATCGTTCTGAAGCAAAATTAACCATTACATCAGCTTCAGGATGTGCTTTTACTGCTTCTTCAACACTAGTGTATCGTGGCAAGCGGATTTCTTTTGTTCCCCAGAATAATTGGTAATAGCCACCACCTGCTGGGGTGATAAAACCAGCCACACTTGGTTCATCTCGTTGACTCATGAAATCAAAATCAAGCATTCGTTGGGCAGCCCTCTGTTGTGTACCATAAATAAATGCTTTTGTGTTTTCATCAAAAAGTTCGTAATCCTCCATTTTAGTTCACCTCCTTACCCTTTAAGGCCATGGAAACAATTCTTGTCATATGCGTCTCTGGTCCATAGACTTCAATTGGGAGTCCAATTTTTTTGCCCATATTTTTCATGTTCTGAAGCCCTTCTTTGTAGTTTGGCCCTCCACGTCTTACATATATTTTCACATTGGTTTTCTTGAGTTTATCTGCATATTCCTCGATTGCTTGAATAATTCCTGTGAATGTTTTAGCTACATCAGTAAAGTTTGCAATTCCTCCACCGACAATTAGGAATTTTGGTTTGCCTTTTGAATCCTTTTCACGGGTCATAAGATCTAGCACAGTCTTTGTGTACTCGTATGTTAGTTCGGTAGTGGGATTGCCGCTATATTCGCCATAGTTGGCTAGTTCCCCTGAAAATCCAAGGTCGGCTACTGTGTCTGCATATATTACACTAGCTCCCCCCCCTGCTACAAGGTTCCAAATCCGACCTTTTGGATTTAATACTGTGAGTTTGAGAGAGGCGCCTGTCCTTTCATCTAATTTGCTGATATGTTCCTCTTCAGGAGTTTTTAGTAAACCGAAAGGGCTAGGAAACTTCAAATCTCCCCACTTCTCTGCACATTGGTATAATGCATAGTCGTCTACCTTAGCTACAGTGTCTAGTGGCACTATGGTGTTGTCAACAAATGTAAATGGATTTAATTCCAGATAGACAATATGGTAGTCAACAATCATTTTGTAAAGTGCGGTGATAAAATCAGCTACTTTCTTCTTTTTATCTCCTAATTCATCTGGAAGAAAACCCTCAATGTTGACGTCATCTATTGTGGATAGAATAGGGATATCTAATGTAACAACGGTGTCCCATACCTCTTCGATATCTACTCCGCCTTTTGTGGAGAAATGAATGGTATCTTTATCTCTGTGAGTGGTTATGGCGAGATAATATTCATCATCATGAGGTACAAATTGTTCAACAAGAAAGTTGGTTAACATTCCAGTAGTTTCCCCTGTCGTTTGCTTTATTGTAACCTCTTTATTCATTCTCTCATTTATCCACTTTTTAACTTCGTTCCAACTTTTGTTAACATAGAGGAGATTATTTTTTCCTCGTTTACCAAAAAGTTGGTCGGGCTTTGCAACCAATTTCTCTGTTTTTAACCATGGATTTTCCTTTACCAGCTTTTCCAGGTCGGTTTCCGGTCCGATTATTACCTGCTTTGCCTCTAAGCTAAATGCTCCATCAGAATATTCTGGTAGAGCTTTTACCATCATGCGTTTAGCATCATATTCTCTTATCCCTTTTTGTGCCATTTTTTAACCTCCTTTCTTTTTTGCTATAACATTTAAGGTACCGCCTGCCAATATCTTCTCCCTCTCAAGTTTGGAGAGCTCATATTTTACCTCAAACTCAGTACCCTTTGTTTTATTCATCACTTTCAATGTGTTATCGGTTCCAGAGAGGGCATTCCTTACACTAGGTAGCTCTAATTCATCACCCTGGGAAATATCATCATAGTCTCCATCATTTGTAAAGATTAACGGAACAATTCCGAAGTTGACAAGATTTGCTTTATGTATACGTTCCATACTTTTGGCAATCACTGCCTTAACTCCCAGATACATAGGACATAAAGCAGCATGTTCTCTGGAGGAACCTTGTCCATAGCTTATCCCGCTTACAATGATGTTGTACTTTCCACCTTCCTTAATCTTTTTAGCTCTATCATGGAATGTATCATCTACAACCTCAAATAGGAATTCAGAGTATTTTGGAACATTGGATCGATACTTCATCTTACTTCCAGCTGGAATTATGTGATCTGTGGTTATTTCATCTCCCACCTTTATCGTCACTTCTCCTTCAATGCTTTCTGGGAGGGGTTCGTTTTTTGGCGGATCTCCAATGTTTGGTCCCCGGTATATTTCTACATCTCTATCTTCAGAAGGCGGTATGATCATATCGTCATTTATGATGAATTTCTCTGGCATCTCTACATTAGGATATTTTATTCC
>DAOWHD010000007.1 GCA_030641605.1 Thermoplasmata archaeon | reverse complement strand
GACCAATTGATACTTTAGGATATCCAAATCTACCAACAAATACACTGGGCGGTGAAGAACCTCCCAGTTTCAATTTATCAATCAATGGCCTTACTTTATCACGCGAATGAAATTTTACAAGAACAGGACAACGTGATCTGCCGCACAGAAGTTTTGTGCCACGGCATAACGCACACAAACTAGTAGATTTCTGTTTTGTAACCGGCAAAAGCTTCTTTTGATTTTTTGAGTTGAAATTAATATTATGCAACATTATAGAATTACCTTACTTTTTTAAATATCTTCCTAAGGGATAATTAAAAGTATAGCTTTTCCACTCAAAATACTTATTTATGAGATATTATATGTCATCGTATCATGGCAGCGAAAAAAGGTAGTAGCAGTAGGAAAAGATCTAGACCTATTGCACCAAAGAAAAAAAATCCAAATATCAAGATAATTGGAATTTTGGCAGTTATTGCAATAGTAATTGTTATATCTACAATGACTATATATATAATTAGCAATACTAATGACAATACTGCCCCTATAGCAGATGAAGATTATTCTGTTATTCTTAAAAACTCGGCAGATAATCAAATAGATGTTCTCGCAAATGATATTGACAAAGATGGAGATTCATTAAACATAACGGACATAACAACCTCATCTCATGGATCAGTAAACATAGACGGGAGTTATGTCTATTACACGCCCTCCAACAATTTCAGCGGAATTGATTTTATTGAATATACCACAAGTGATGTAAGTGGTAAATCAACTACAGCCACCATACATGTTATTGTTGCCGATGAGAATCCGATAGCCCTTATTGATACAAATAGGGGTACAATAGTAATTGAACTCTATGGGGACAAAGTACCGAATACATGCGAGAACTTCATCAACCTTGCAAATGATGGATTTTATGATGGTCTTGTGTTTCATAGAGTAATAGATGATTTTATGATACAGGGCGGTGGATTTACATCTGACGGAACAAAAAAAGAAAGCCCATATGGAACAATAGATCTTGAAATCAATCCTGAGGTTCGTCATGTTGATGGTGCAATAGCAATGGCACGTACAAACGACCCGAACAGTGCTACAAGCCAATTTTACATATGTGATGGTGCTCAATCATTTTTGGATGATAATTATGCTGCATTTGGTGTGGTAATTGATGGAATGGATGTATTAGGAGATATTGCATCAGTAAGCACCACAACAAAATATAGCATGGACAATTGGCCTGTAGATGATGTAACAATCAACAGCATAACGATAGAAAATCAATAAAATGAAGGCGAAAAAATGACAAATAGGATAGCGAAATTTAATACCAATAAAGGTAATTTTAAAATAGAACTTTTTGGAGACAAAGCACCAATTACTGTTGGAAATTTTACCAAACTAGTAGACAAAGGATTCTACAACGGTCTTATTTTTCATCGGGTAATCCCAAACTTTATGATCCAAAGTGGATGCCCACATGGAACAGGCAGAGGAGGACCAGGATATACAATAAGAGATGAGTTTCATCCGGATTTAAAGCACGATTCTAAGGGTATGCTCTCAATGGCAAATGCAGGTCCAAATACGGGAGGGTCGCAGTTTTTCATAACAGTAGCTTCAACTCCATGGCTTGACGGAAAACATTCCATCTTTGGCAGAGTAATTGGAGGTATGGATGTAGTCGATAAAATATCCAAAGTTGACAAGGGTAGGAACGATAAACCTCTAAAGGATGTCGTTATAAATAGCATTAAAATTACCCCATAAGAGAAGTGATAATCATGGCAATTCTTTCTGACAAAGATATAGAAAAATCAATGGAAAAAAGTGAGCTTGGCATAGAACCATTTAACCCAAAAAATCTCACGCCAAATGGCTATGACTTGTCAATCGATGAAATCTATATTAAAAAAACAGATCAACACATCAAGAAAGGGATGGCAACAATTCCTGCTCTCGCATGGTTTGCAATCAGTACAAAAGAATTTGTAAAAATGGGGCCACAAATTACCTCTCAACTATGGATACGGTCAAGTTATGCAAGAAAAGGCATAATGGCAAGTTTTGGTAAGGTAGATGCAGGATTTCATGGCACGCTCACCATCAGCTGCTTCAACTCAAACGATGAAGAAGTTGAGATACCAATTGGCGATAGATTCTGCCAAATTGTTTTTGAAAATCTTTCAACAGCACCTACTGAACTTTACGATAAAAAATCTGGCAATTATCAAAATCAAAGAGGAATAAAGCTATAAAACCTTCCTGGCAAACGTCAGGTATCCCGTATGACCCAACATATCAAAACTTGGCCTGGTGCCATAGTCAGAAACCACCATTTCCCGTTGAATATTCTCAAATGTCTTAATCTCAATAAAGTTATTTTTCCTGACTTCTTTAACTGTCTGTTCTACCTGCGATATAAGTGGAGAATACGTGCAGAAATAACCACCTGGCTTTAGTGAATTCCATGCATGATTTACCGCTTCCCATGGATTTGGTATGTCAAGGATTACCGCATCCAGATCTTTTTCATCTATTCCTTTAGTGACATCCTTGATTTGTGTTGTTACATATTTGTCTAGTCCTGCCGTTTTTAGATTTTTCATAGCATGCTCGATAAAATCCTCGCGTATATCATATGAAATAACCATTCCACCAGGAGCTACAGCAGTCGCAAGTGCCACTGTAAGAGAACCTGAGCCTATACCTGCCTCTAAAACTGTATTTCCCGATTCAACAGAACAATTCATTATTATGTGTGCAGCATCTTTAGGAAGAATAATCTGTGCCCTGCGTTTCAAAGCTTGAAGTTTATCCAGTAAAGATGGTTTCAGAACCCAGAACTCTTTATTTCCTATCTCTATTTTTTCTCCATAGTGTTTTCCCACTAGAGAACTGGGATCAATCACACCCACCCCTTTGAACTTATCTGTCTTACCATTTGTATCAATGATAAATTTTCTGTAAGCAGAATCAATAAGAACTACACTTTCACCTTCTACAACTTTTTTATTCATGCCAATCTACCCGTATATACCAGTTAAAGAACCAAAACCAATACTCTCAATATCAAGTTGATCAAGCCATTCATCATAACATTCACACTCAAGATCATCAAATACATTTACTTCTTGATTAAGGGAAAATGAAGATATGGCATCAAGAATCTTACGATCACATTTCCGACAGTTATGCGCTCCTCTAAAGCCACCTCCTCCCGATATGTCACATTTGATTCTCTTATTTCCAACAATTCGTTTACCCTCTTTTAGTATTTCAACAACACTCCAAAGCCATGCAGGGCGATATTGCTTTCTCCTCCACAGATATTCTACCAATGTCTTGCGTTGCACATTTGTAGGGTTGAGTGATATGATGTCAGTTATATCTTTAATTTTATCAACTGTTTCAATGCTATCTTCGATTGATTCTTTCTCGGTGAGAAATGGTGGTTTAATGAGTACGTAAGTCTTGAGTTGACTGTCGTTTTTTTTCAAAATATCGGCAGCATTTTTGTAGTCGGCAAATGTAAAACCTTTGTTAACCGCATGTTCTCTCACAAAATCGTTTGCAGTCTCCAGACCAACACCTACTTCAAATGTTTTAGATTGAATGGCGTCTTTTACATCTGACAGCCTGTCATCTGTAACATATTCCGGTCGTGATTCAACCGATATTTTGTCTGCTTTTTTAGCAAGTCTACTCAATATCTCAAGTCTCACGTGTGGTTTAACCTCGCTATCATCAAGAAAACTGCCAGAATTGAATATCTTGACAAGCTTTTCCCCATTGTATTTTTGCATAGCGGTTTCAAATTGTTTTAGCAGATCTTCTTCAGTTACCTTGCTCCAAAGACTGTCATTAAAATATCCGCACATGGTACAACCAGATTTAAGAGACCATGTACATCCTCTGGTTCTAAAAATAATTACAAAAGCATCAACTACTTTCCCATTCAAAAGATCTTTTTCAGACCAGAATCTAACAGGCTTTTTTGGATCTTGTATTCTAGGTACGAAATCCTTTTTTAGCTTGCTACAGAAATCTGCTAGTTCGTTCATGTCTAGTTTCTTCTACCTTCTTTTCTACGGGATTTAAAGATAAAGAGCACGACGATAAGAGATATAACAAACACCAATAACTCAAATCCCGGAACTTGAGCAAACCTAGGATGCGGGAGATCTATTTCTGGTGGATTCTCCACCCCAATCTCAGGAGCGTCACTTACGTTAAAATAATACGAATCTCCATCGACTACAGTGTTGTTAAATTGAGTGGCCAAGTTGTCAAAATAATGGATTACGACAGCGTTTACATCAACCGTTACATTTTTATTTTTTACCCATCCTTCATACTTTGGGTAGGTCTCATAAAAACCATCTTTCTCGGTAATATTAATCTCTTCTCCGCCGTCGACCGTATAGTACACTCGGTCAAAATCAGATTCTACGTCGAATTTAATGGTAGTGGCATATGTAACTTCACTCCCAACAGGCGGCAAAGCCAGCTTAATTACATCATTGCCGTATTCAAAAGTACCATCATCACTGCTCTTATGCCCACTATCATCTGTAGCCAACAGTGTAAAATTATATGTTCCATTAATATCATCAGAGTTTTCATAGAGGTATAAAAAGATGTTGTTTTCAAATGTAAAATCTGTGGGATGATAACTTGTACCATTTGGATAAGTTAAACTGAGATCGATATTGTCAACACCAACATTATCTGTAATTCTTGCTACAATTTTAACCGTGCCACCTAATTCCTGAGCAGATGGCAGCGTAACAACTTCAATGCGAGGTGCCTCATCGTCATAAAATGGAGGGTTAACCAGCACTATGAGTATAAGTAACCAAGTGAAAAAATAAACCGCATACGATGAAAAAATTCCTTTTCGCCCAAGCTCTACCATATCAATGTTAAGCCGAATGAAAAGATATTTCAACCATGCTGCAGTGAAAACACCAAACAATAAAACAAGTTCCCATCGAAAAGCATTTCCACTTAAAAGAGACCAGAACCCAAAAGAGATGAAAGCTATAGCAACTCCAAATAAGAATGAAAGGAACGTAATTTTAATCTTTTGTCTTTCATTTTTAATGAACTTTTCTTTGTCAAACTTTGGAATTTTAAAATCTATTTCCTTTTCCTCATCTTTTTCTTTTCGCTTTTTTGCCATCGTGGTGGGATATAGTTCTTATTTAAAGGTTTTTCTCATCCTTATTTTATTGTGTGTAATCCGCAAATTATTTTATCTTAAAAAAGCAGCAGATTAAACTCAGAAATCTTTTAGGGATTTCTAAATTTTTGGAATGAAAGAGGAGTCTGCTTCTATATTTTTTCCTTGTAAGAGTCTGCATCAAGCAGGTCGTCTAGCTCGTCCTTGTCCTTAATTTCTAGTTCTACAAGCCACCCATCATCGTAAGGACTATCATTTATGATTTCAGGTGTATCTTCAAGTTTACCGTTAACACCAACAACTTTTCCACTGATCGGTGCATATATCTCTGAAACAGATTTCACTGATTCAACAACGCAGAGCTCATCTCCTTTTTTAAGCTCCTTACCAATCTCTGGCAATTCAGCAAAAACAATATCTGTAAGCTCGGATTGGGCATGATCAGTAATTCCAACGAGTGCAGTGTTGCCTTTTACTTTCAACCATTCATGCGTATCAGTATATTTCAAATCATTTCTAATTTCATTTGCCATGGTTATCAAAACCCGTTATTTCTAACATTGTTTTAAACGTTTTCTAATTTTGTTTTGCCCAGTCCTTTTTCACAAATGGTGGTTTTACAACCTTTGCTTTGACTTGCCTTCCTCTTATAACAATGTCCAAAACACCATCTTTTTCCCTAAAATCTGGATGAACATAGGCCATTGCAAGTCCCTTATTTAGACATGGGGACAATGTTCCACTGGAGACTACGCCTATCTTTTTTCCTTCTTTTTGTACTTCAAAACCATGCCGCGGTATACCTCTATCTATACATTCCAGATATGTGAGGCGATGATAATCTCCCTTTTCTTTTTGTTTTAACAAAGCATCTTTTCCAATAAACTCGTGATCCCAATTTATCGCCCAGGACATTGTTGCTTCAAGTGGTGTTCTTCCACCTTCAAATTCATTTCCTGCAAGAAGGAAACATTTCTCGAGTCTCAATGTATCCCGGGCACCAAGTCCAATTGGTTTTATACCAAATTCCTTTCCAGCATCTATAATCTTATAGAACAACTCTTCTGCGCTTTTGGGCGGGGTGATTTGCAATTCGAACCCTAGTTCCCCTGTGTAACCAGTATGGGAAATTATACAGTCTACACCCGCTACATCGACGTATTGACAGCCAAAAAATCCAACTGTCTTAAGATCGGTATCTGTAAGTTTTTGTAATGTCTCCCTTGATTTTGGTCCCTGAATTGCAAGAATCACATAATCTCTGGAGACATCTTCTGCTGTCGCAGAAATGTTGTGTTCCTCGGCTTTTTCATTTAACCACCTGGTAACCTCATCTGACATACCCGCATTTGGTATTATCATATATTTGCCTCCAAGATGCATAAAAATAGTATCATCAATAATTGTTCCATCTTCTCTTAAAATTGCGGTATATTGGCTCATGCCATCTTTGATTTTTGATGCATCTTCTACTGTTGTAAGCGTTATCAGTTCTTCTGCCTCTTTGCCAGCAATCCATACATTACTCATATGGGATACATCAAAAAGTCCAACCGTTTTTCTTACCGTAAGATGTTCATCTTTTATTGAGGAAAACTGTATAGGCATTTCAAAGCCAGCAAACTCTGTGAATTTTGCCCCAAATTCCTTATGGATATTGTTCAACGGGGATTTTTTTACCATAGTCATCGGCCAAGGTATATGTTATAACTGTAATTTAAGATTTCGACAAAGTATTTATCAAATACATCGCATAACTGTCATTAATGAAAGAAAAAGATATGAAAGGAGTTTTTATAGAAAAAAATCGAATATTTACCAAGAATCTTCAGTCGTGCAAGGGAATGGATGTATACGGTGAAAGACTGATAAAACATAAGAACGGGGAATTTCGATCCTGGAATCCATATCGGAGTAAACTTGCTGCTGCAATTCTTAATGGACTTTCAAACATAAATCTATCTTATAATTCACGTATATTGTATTTGGGCGCCGCGACAGGTACTACCGTTAGTCATATTTCAGATATTGCAAAAGAGGGAGCAGTCTATGCAGTTGAAAATTCTCCTTTTGCAGTAAAAGATTTATTGCAATTGAGTAAAAAAAGAGAGAATATAATACCAATAATGTCTGATGCAAATCATCCAGATAGATATAGTACAATTGTTCCTACTGTAGATTTCTTGTATCAAGATATTTCACAAAGAAATCAATCTGAAATTTTCATAAACAATGTTAATAGATATCTTAAGAAAAATGGGCAGGGAATTATCATGGTAAAGGCTAGAAGTATCGATGTGTCTATGAAACCAAAAAAAGCATATGAACTGGTCGCTGATGAACTTAAGAAACATAAACTTAAGATTGTTGATAGAATAGACATATCACATTATGAAAAAGATCATGCTGCCATCGTCATATCCGTCTAATTATATCAAAACAGTCTTTATGCTGATGAAACATTAAGGTACCGGTGCCATGGATATAAAAATAGAATCGAAAATATTAATTCGCCTTGCAAAATTCTTTGTACCATTTATAATTGGATTGGGTGTTGTTGGTAGCGTTGGTTTGCTGTTGGAAGGAAGTCTACAATTTAAGTTCTGGTCCTTAATCTCAGGATATTTTTTTCCACCACTTGGTAAAGAAACAATTATTCCAGGAGGGATATTAGCAGGCATAGACCCCCTAGTGATGGCTTTGTCTATAGCCTTCGTTGACATAATAGTAGCACTGTTTCTTGTTTGGAATTACGATTTTGCAAAGAAAGTCCCGCTAATTGGTCACTTTATTGCAAAGGTTGAAACCATTGGAAGAAAATCTTCGAGCAAATATGGTTGGATTAAACCGCTAAGATTCATTGGAATCGTGCTTTTTGTTATGGTTCCATTCCAAGGATCCGGCGGTCTTGTTGGCTCCATCGTTGGACGGTTGATTGGTATGAAACCGTGGAATATTTTCTTTGCAATATCTGTAGGTGCTGTGACCGGTTGTCTAATGATAGGATATTTTGCTGATGTGATTCTATCAGTTTTCATTACAAACTTTTTACTAGGAGCTCTAATAATCGTGATTCTTTTAATCATAGCCATTATGGCCCTAGCCTACAAAACTGTGAATAAAAACAAAAAAAAGAGTAATTCAAGATAGGGAAAAACAGGTTTTATATCTTAATATTTATTTCCTTTAGCATTCTATTGGCAATATAGGATGGAGCTTTCGTAAGGAGATCTTTATACGGAGAGAGAGGTATCATCTCAGATTTACTTAAATTTTCGGCTTTTTTAACGTGCCGCCTAATTTCATCAATATATAGTTGCTTAATTTTTGATGAATTTTTTGCAATTTTTTTCCTTATAGACTTTACTCTTAGGGAATTATTATCAACTGTTTTATTTTCCAATCTTGTGAGAAGAGGAATGATCACACTGTCTATCATCTCTCCATTTTCGAGGTCCACGAGATCATCAGCAAGTTGATAAGCAAGACCGATTTCTCTCCCAT
>DAOWHD010000046.1 GCA_030641605.1 Thermoplasmata archaeon | reverse complement strand
GGCAGGAGGTTAAAAGGCGAGTTGTGTTGCCTGATGACTGGCAGAGGACGTTGAAAGACTTTTAAAGAAATGGTTGTTATAAAAGTGTAGATGTGGAGGAAGGAGAAAAATGAAATTTCGTTGTCATTCCTGTGGAAAAGATGTGGTTGAAGAATTGCTAGATGAACGAACAATGGAAGATTTGTGGTATTGTAAACCTTGTTATGAAGCATTGTTGAGTGAAACGGATAGTAAAATTATAGAAGATATGGAGGATATAGAAGATTGAAAAGCCAGTTATGAAATAGATCTAGAAGAGAATAAGGATAAGGTGAAATAAATGGTAAGAAAAAAAGAGAGACAAAAACACCATATTGAAAAAGGCATGAGCATAGAGCATTCTGAGGGAGAATCGAAAAAGAAAGGTAAAAAACGTATAAGGAAAACTAAAATGCCAGCCCGTATCAAAAAAACACCACGTATAAGACAGAAATAACATTCAAACTCGCTTTATTATATTTACGAAAAACGCAATTTTCCCAGGAGATAATAAGGGGTAACAATGCCCTAAGCCTTTTGATATGTACGTTACTCCTATTTTTGATGGATGTTTTTAGGAGGAAAAGAGAGAATATAGATGAATATTTGTTTTATATTTAATATTTAGAAACATTTATATTATTACATCTAATTCTTAATATTTGACTTTCGTTTTTTGATAAGATAAACGGTAAGAGCAAGTGGAGAAAATATGAAAATGAAAATTATTATCATATTAATATCGATGATAACCATCATAAATGTGACTGCAGCCTCATTCATCTTTTTTGATATTCAAGTATTGCAGACTCCAGTGACAACCATCAATATCGATGTCATAGAAATAAATTCCAAAGAAGTTATAATAGAAACTACAATAGATATTTCAAATCAGAACGCTTTTGAATTGATAGCTAAAAACTTTGAAATAACTATGATTACGCCTGAAGGAAAGAAAGTAGGACATGCTACAATAAAAGGAGGGAGTATTCCTCCAAATGAAAACAAAACCTTTGTTACAGTTGCTCATGTTGCATTTAACGGCAGCAGCCCAAAAATGTTAACAAGCAAAATAACAGGTGTTTTAGGATTATGCATTGGTTTCATTCATAAAACGATTCCTCTTTCAGTTGACATAATAACATCTATAGAAAAAGTGATTGGACAAGTGTCTCCACCGTCCATACAAATAACAGCAGATTTCTCCGACATAACTCAAGAAAGAATCAGATTTAATGTATCAATAGATGCATACAATCCTAACGCATTCAATATTCATATTAGAAATATTTCAATGACAGTGGAAACTGAAACAGGAAAAAAGGTGGGAAACCTAACCATCATTGGAGGCATTATACCTTATAAGAATTCTGCAGAATTTACTGGTAATGGGAAAATGCTCATCGAAGCGTTAAACGCAAAAATACTTTTTATCAATATGAGTGCCACTGCCGGGGCTGAAATAGCAGGTGTAAACGAGTCCGTGAGCATATCAGCAGAAACCATAGTAAAAGTTCCAAATTTAAGTGAATTGATACCTCCAGATTCTCCAATAGATTTGATAATAAAACCTGAGTATGAAGCCTCCCTAACAGGATTGATTGGGCATTTAACACTAGAAATACACAATCCGACAAAGCTGACTTTAACGGCAGAAGATGTCACAGTTTACACATATGCCACCTCAAACAATGAAAGACAACTAATAAGTAAATGTGAGCTAGAAGATAGTATAGTCAAATCAGAAAACCTTACATATATCAGAGGAGAGGAAATTATACCTTATTCTAATTTGCTTACCCTAAGTCAAGGAACGCTTTTCCCGGGAGAAGTATTATTGCTGGTTCGAGGAAACTTAACCATACCTGGAATTAATCAATCAATCTGGTTAGGCTTCGGCGGGTACAACGACATGCATCTATTTACCTAAGAAATCTGCTTTTGATATGAAAACACTTGGATAGGGTGGCATATGTCCTGCCCTGACACAATCTGATTTTAGGATAACATTACCAAAGGTCCAACTATTTTAGCAGTAACTGTTTTTATGGGCGATGATTCTGTTCAAAAGATTAGAACGTTCTAACTAAGGATGAAAACAGCATCTGTCCAATAATAATTGTAATCGTGAGAACGATTACTGCTGTTGGCATCATTTTTCCCAGAGAACACATATATTCTGCCTTATCGTCACCCTCATCAATGCCGTTGGTAAATCTAGTTAAAAGAATGACAAGTTCGATGATATAGATGCCTACCACTAGAACAAAATATTCGGGTCGAACATTTTCTAATGTAAATGCTTCACTGACGCTTGCAAGCATAGTTGAAGAACCCATGGTGCTTTCAGTCGGAAATTTACCGGCCATAGACTGAAGAATTTTTGAGATCAGCTTAGTGATGGCAAGGGTAACACCGGCTATTAATGGGGCAAAGATTGCAGCAGTTGATCTCAATGTGGAGGTAAGGGAATAAAGTGTGTCTTTTATTTTGCTTTCAACCTGTTGCAGTTCTTTAAGATGGTCGGCTATACGAATGATGGAAATACTTGCCGACCTCTGACTTTTCTGAATGCCTTCCACAAACAAATGCATTATTGCTCTGATGCGATCTGAATAGACGTATCTCAAGGATCCGTATTCTGGGCTGAATAATGCATTGCTAATGTTAGTGTGCATTGCTGCTAGATTGTATCCAGTTTGGCTGAATACTTCTGCAATTTCTGCACCTTCCATGGTTTTTGCCGCATATATGAAACTTTTCTCCGGCGATTTTTCTTCACTGATTCTTTTACCAAGTATGTAAAGTGCATCACTGAATTCCCTTTCAATCTGTTTGATATTGTCTCTTATTTTTTTATAGGGGCGATACACACTTAGGCTGTAAATCGTAATTGTTGTAGCAATGCCCCATATGATGAAGAGAGTTACAGGGAAATAACTGTTCAGACCAGCAGGATTGGACACAAAGTTTAGAATGTCATTTGATGAATTATTTTCTACATATATTGGAACTATCATGGAAAAAATGCCAGGTAAAGCAATCAGCAACCCAGCTGCTACGGATATAATCAATCCTTTGTGTTTATCAATGTTCACTAAATCAGGATGATCGCTAGGTATGTTAGGAGGATTAAACGTTGCTGGTCTGGAGAGGAGAATTTTACGAGTATATAAAAATATAAACAGAGGAAGAATGATGTCGTACAGGAGGAAAACCTGGAATATTGTAATTTTCATACCTATTAACCCAGCGGCAGGTAGCATAGCGATGATGGAAAGAGGAATCATAATCCCTATTGAATAGATGAACATTGTAGGTTGATGTAGTTTGCTGGCAAATTTATTCATCAGATCTCTGGTGCCATCCAAACCTACATCAAGAGCTCTGTTAAGTGTGATTATTCGTTGTGCTTCTTCTGATTCGTGGATTGAACTTCGTATTAGATGCAACGCCCTTTTGAAATGTTCACTCCATTTTCCCCAGAAATTTGCAAAACTTATAAATGCATCATCAATTCCATAATATACTCTTATTTCCATATCCCAAAGCATTTTACGAAGTTCTTTCACTAAAGAGGTAGATGATTCGGATGTTGCAAATTTTACACTATTTTCAAGGTTAGGTACTAACTTTAGATACATTACAAGATAACTTAGAACTTCAGGGATGTCTCCAAGAGAATGAATTTTGATGTAGCGGGCATACGTTTTAGGATAATTGGCTAACAAGTTCATTATGGTAAGTGGGAAAAAAATCGAAGTAGCAATCATAAGAAGCAATGTTAAAACATCAATCGCTTCGATGTTTGTACCGTATGAAAATATAATAATTAGATCTATTATGAAAACAGAAATAAAAGATATTAGTGCCCCTGCATAGGCAAAAATTAGTATGCCGTGCGGCTCAACGTTTAATCCTGTGAAATTGAGATTATCTATATATTCTTGTGTGAAGTATTTTTTGATTTTTTGTTGGGTTCTACTATTGTCTACTGTCATCCATGAAAAATATTTCTTTGCAAATGCTGTTCCTTTTTCAAACCAGTGCGTATCCTCTTTCATGGTACTATTCTTCCGATGTATTCTTTGAACCATTTCAGCCATTTTCTTCTTATCTGGTCATAGTTTACTTCATCATTTTGCAATTTACTTTCCTCAATAAACATCCAAAAAGCGTTGTTGGCATCTCTGGAGGCATGTGCTTCCAACAACTCTTCATTGTCTTTGCTGTAATCAGCTAAGGTTTTTTTGATGAAAGTTCTGAGTTTTATATTTTGAAGTGCTTTTTCTATAGTAATTCCCCATTTCTTAGCAATGTTTCCTATTGTCTCTGACTGTCCCATATCAAGTAGATTTGTAGGGATCAGCTCGTCCTTCTTTGTGTTGTATATCATTATGTCTTGAAAGACACTGTCAGGTTCTGGATCAACGGTCCATCCTGTTTTTGTGATTTCTGATATCTGTACAACTCTTCGTTTACGTTCTATTCCTCCTTCTGATCTGATAGGGGCGGCAACTACTACGGAATCTACAGCTTTAAATGATGTTGGTGGTATGCCGATATCATAGACAACTCGTTCATAGACATCTCTAGTTGTGGATCCATGTATTGTTCCCATGATTAAATTGCCTGCAGCACCAACTCTCATGGCCTCAAATAAGACCTTGGCTTCAACGCCTCGAACCTCCCCCAGTATTAAAACCGATTCTCCAAGACGCAGAGCGGTTCTAAGAGCATCAGTTGGATTGATTTCTGCGGAATTTGAACCTGAAGATATTGATTTAGTAATTAATGACTGTATTTTGTATCCATGTTTTTGAAGAATCTCTACAGGTATCTCGGATGTGTCTTCAATAGTAAGGATTCTAAAACGCTGAGGTATCTCAAGGATTAACGCGCTAAGAAGAGATGTTTTGCCAGATCCGCGACTTCCAGCTATGAGAAGGGATGCTTGGCCATCGATTAAGAAACTTAAAAATCCAGCAGCGGCTGGAGAGATCATCTTGTTTGCTATAAAATGTGCAAGAGTCCACGGTTTCTGTCGATGTTTTCTCAATGCAAAAGCGATGCCATGTGGAGTAAGAGGGTTGCTGATAGCAGTCACACGGGTATGATAGTTCTTAAGATCCATGTCCATTACTGGTGAGGCTTCGGAAAATGCTCTGCCACTCAGAGCTCTAAAGCGAGATGCAAGAGTATCTACGTCGCTAACGGACAAATATACATTTGAAGTATATTCTTCCCCATCTACTACAAGATGTAATGGGTTGTTGGTTACAGGTGCATTTACATAGATATCCTGTATTCTAGAATCCAGTAAAATGTCCTCAAGTATTCCAAAACCTGCAGTGTAGCGAGCGAAAATGTCAGACAGAAGTTCAATCCTACTTGCATTGATGTCAAATTCCCCTTCTTTAACAAGCTTAGTTATGACTTGTCTCCCAAAATGTCGAAAATATTCTCTTGCAGTATTCGCATCCATAAAAGAAGCGTCCTTTGGCCTATGGTGAGAAAGATGTCGTTTAACCTTTTCCAATAGATATATCTCGCTACGTGGCAGATCATATTCTAAAGGGACCACAAAATAAAGTTTCTCAGGTCGTGTCCTAAGCACATATAGCGAGATGTTTATTGGCCGGCCCCCCTTATTACGTTGCACTTCGTAGGACTCTAAAAAAACAGCATCTGGTGGCGGATCAAGTTGAATGTAAGAATCTATGAAACCTGGTCTGACATATGGTCTTATGTATTTGGCATAAAAGAATTCGCTGTCAATTGTTTTTTCTGTGGCACGTCGTCTGAACTCAGCTTTTGATATCATCTCAGAAATGATATCTTTGTATTTTCTGTGGCAATTGACGCATCTTTTGTCTGTATATTCTTTCCTTTTCACAATTTCTTCAAGGTTCAGCAAAGCCTTGATGGGATCGGTCTTAGATAATTCAATTATTTTTCTTATTTCCTCATGTCTATTTTTACTGCACTTCTCACATATGTCAAATTTTTCACTTGGTAGTTTCAAATCACCGTATACACTTACCCCGTCAATAAAGCGGGCTAATTCTTTGATAGTGTCTAATTCCTCTGCTCTGAAAACTTGGACAAGAGCATGATTAAGTATGATTGCGTCTACGCCATGTTCTGTTTGAAGTATTCTAAGAATATTTGACCTGCAGTTTTTGTCAAATATCGTAGAGTTTCCAATGTTGCATCGCCGGCAATCAATGGTCAGTGTCTTATTATCTGTTTTTGTTATGACATTATATGAGCAGAGATCTTCCCCCATGAATTTCGTTCCTCGCGCACAAAATATATAAACTTGCAATATATATTTTTCTAAATTAAAGATGGGGAATTTAAAGTTGAAAAAACATGTTTCTGAAGTGGCAAAAAATGCTTTAGGAAAACAATACGTGCTGGGGAGAAAAGAGAAAGTTTCACGAGGGGCATTAAACATAGGTCGATATTATGCTTTGGATTCATCTCTGGGTGCAGAGGTTTATGTAGATATCTTACGCCCCCACATAATTTTAATATGTGGTAAACGTGGTTACGGAAAGTCCTACACGATGGGTGTTTTTGTAGAAGAAATTGCGCGGCTTGAAGAAGAGATAAAAAACAATCTTGGAGTTGTTGTTGTTGATACGCTTGGTATTTTTTGGCCAATGCATTTTCCAAATATGGCTAATGTAGAAAAGCTTAGCAGATGGGATGATACCCCTAAAGGCGTGGATATAAATCTTCTTGTACCTAAAAAATTTGTCAATGAGTATAGATCAAAAGGGATTGATGCTCATAGCTTTTCCATCAGAACGTCAGAACTATCGCCTTTTCATTGGTGTCAACTTTTCAACGTTAAATATACTGATCCCTTTGGAATTGTTCTGACACGTGCAGTCCTTAAAATGCAATCAGAATCAAACAGATTTTCTATTCAAGAATTGTTGGAATGTATCAAAATAGATAAAAGAAGTAATGATGCTGTTTGTGGTGTTGCTGAAAATTTTCTTGCCATGGCAGAATCATGGGGCATTTTTGATAGAGTGGGAATGGGTGTTAATGAAATTGTAACACGAGGAGGCATAGCGGTTCTTGATATTAGTCACTTATCTGACCAAACTCTAAAGGTCATAGTAACAAGTCTTGTCGGTGAAAAAATCTATGAGGAACGTGTACAAGAGCGTAAGATTTATGAGTTAAAAAAAATGGGACATGACGTAGAGGAAAATGGAATTCCTATGGTATGGTTGGCAATTGACGAAGCACAACTTTTTTTACCAGATGGCAAAAATAGCCTGAGTAAAGATGTTTTTATCAATAAATGGATGCGACAGGGTAGGCAACCGGGCCTTTCTCTTCTACTGGCGACTCAACGTCCTAGCAGTCTGGACCAGGAGATTATGTCTCACTGTGATATTATACTGTGTCATAGGCTTACATCTCAGGAAGATATCTCGGCATTAGGTAAAATTCGCCCTGTGCATATGCAAGAGGGCATTAGAGAATCCATTAAGAAAATGGGGGATGAAAAGGGAGTCGCACTTGTGATTGATGATACTTCAGAGTCGGTACATATCATAAAAATACGTCATCGCCATAGTTGGCATGGTGGGGCTGAACCACTTGTTATAGAACCTCAATAAAACAATTCTTTGGTTGGACTTGCATGAAACAGGTAGATGATACAGCATCTGAAATGATTCCAATGCGGCTTGTCATTAGCATAGCAGTCATAGCCGTCATCTCCTTTATGGTGGCTTTTGGATACAATAGTTTCAGCGTAATATTTGCTGAAAATCAAGTGGAAAATGAATGCAATATGCTGGAGTCAAAATTATATACGATGATAAGTAGTGGCGTATATAGGGATGTAGATGAAGCCAATACAAGTGATGGTACAAAGAGGACTCATACATTTGATTTTCCCGATAATCTGATGTTTTTGGCTTTTGGTGTGGATCCCGATCCTGACAATAACGGTAACTTTGATACAGGTTTGACGTGCAATGGATCGGTAATATTTTATAGAATTGCAGGTAGCAATAAGCAGGTTATATGGTTCCCTGAAGAAGGTTTTAAATTCAGAGAGGGAAAATATGTTAATAATAAGTGGATTATAAATGAGGATGAACAGGGGTTTGTATTTAGCAGTGGGGGAAAAACAACGTTAACTTTTGAACTTGTGGAAAAAAATCATGAGAAATATATACTTATCCATCGTAATGATGGGATGGATGATTAATTTTTATGGATAAAATATCAAACACTCGTGTTTAAGAAGGCGTTTATGAGGAAGCGCTGCTAAAAGATAGATTGTAGACAATTGTCGATGATAATTACATTTATTATTAAAATTTATATATTATAATGCACATATACTTTACACACTTAATAAAAAAGTATAAAAAAGAAGAGCATTTTGGGGACAAAACGATATGAAGCTGATTGAAAATGACCAAACTAAGCTATGACAAAAGGGATTATCTCAATATTGGAGAGCAGCCGCTATCTGGGACCTCTTTTGTTAACTGGATGAGATTGCTAATAGAAAATAGATTTCGAGTTGATTGGCGGTTTATACCAAAGGCATTGTATGTTACAGTAATGATAATTATAATGATGCCTTTTAGAATTTATGAGAAAAGGAAATGCGATAAAAAACTGAAAGATGTAAAAGTCGTATCACCTCTTTTTATCGTTGGACATTGGAGAAGCGGCACTACATTTCTGCATTATCTGCTCGGACAAGATAAAAATTTGGCATATGTGTCTACTTTCGAGACTATGGCGCCAGGGATGATTATTGAAAATGAGAAATTTTTTAAAGATATTGTAAAAAATCATTTGCCAGACAAACGACCTATGGATGATTTAGAACTAAATGCTGATCTGCCATATGAAGAAGAGTATGCAGTGGCTAATCTTAGCCCCTATTCCTTTTATCATGGGTGGTATTTTCCAAAAAGAATGAGGCAGTATTTCAGGCAGTATGTTTTATTTGAAAACTTAAACGATGGGATAAAAGACAGGTGGATGGAGGTTTACAATTATTTTTTGAAGAAAATCACCTATAAAAACAAAGGAAAGCGAATAATGTTAAAAAGTCTTGTCAATACAGCAAAGATACCGATACTTCTTGAGATGTATCCAGATGCAAAGTTTATTCATATTTATAGAGATCCATACAAAGTTTATCTATCCACTTGGAAACTATATAAGAAAATTCTTCCGATTTTTTCATTTCAGCATGTTAGCAGTGAACAACTAGATAGGGAGATATTATTCAACTATCGTGCTCTTTTTGAAAGGTATCTTGAGGATAGAAAATTGATACCTAAGGGAAACTTGATAGAAATCAGCTATGAAGATTTTGTTAAAAATCAAGTAAAAACAATTGAGGCAGTATATGCAAAATTAGGGCTGGAAGGTTTTGAAAAGGCAAAACCTGCGTTTGAACGATATGTTAAGAAACACGAGAATTACACGCCAGACAACTATACGATTGACGATCGGATCAAGAAGAAAGTATACAACGAGTGGAAACTTACTTTTGAGGAGTATGGATACAAGAAATAGCAACTGTGTTACTAATTTACTGAAGTGCCATATATCCTTATAACAATATACCATTGTAACGTATAGTTACAAAGCGAAGTGTAAGTATGTTTAAAGAAATATTTGGAGATAGTCCACAAACAAAGATTTTAGATTTTTTGGCAGACTACCTGCGATTTGATTATTCCATAACAGAGATTTCAGAGAAGGCAGAAGTAAGTAGACCTACAGCTTACAAAGTTTTAAAAGTTCTACTAAATAAGAAACTGGCAATTAAAACTAGAGAACAATGCAATTCTTCTCTTTACAAACTAAATCTAGAGAATAGGCTTGTACAGTTAATGCTTAAGTTTGATTTTGAACTTGCCGAAAAAGTAGCAGAGATCGAATCCAAAGATACAATTAAGAAATATGAACCAGTTTTAACAGATTCTAGATCTAGAGTAGTAGCAACATAGATTTCCATTTTGCTCTTTCTTCGCTCTTTTTTCAGATTTTTCTATTTGCATTCCGACATGGCAAATTCCTGTATTCAGTGAAAATTGTGCTGGGTCTAGGCCGTAAGCCTCCTTAAGACAGTTATAATACTAAAAAATTTATAATTATTCAAGACAGAAGAAGCAGTAAATTTCAAAATATATTTTTTAGATCATAGGTTGAATATACTGGTATTTGTTCTTGATTTTTTAGTTTTTTATCGTTTGACCAAATACCGCATCTTATCCTTATTGCAGCGGCAAAATATAAAACATCATCTGGATCTGGAGAAATCTTCTTGGCGTCCACAATAAATGATCTTATTTCGTCTAGGGGAATTATGTTAATGTTTGATTCTTTAAACAATATTTTGAGAAAGTCAATAAGAGCATGTTTTTCGACATGGGTTTTTTTTGCTATTTCGCCGATATGTTCTAGAAATTCATTTATTATATACTCAGGAGTAAATAAAACAATCTCATCAGCTAGCATTAATTCTCGAGTGATCCCCTCCTTTATTAAAGCTGAAAATAATATATTCGCATCAAGAACAAGTTCCATTCATTTATCTCCACTATAATTTTTTGACAACTCTTTTTGTTATCCTTTTTCCAAAAAGAACCGCATCTTCGTCGGTAAGTTCGCTTTTTGAAAGTATTCTGTTCATTTCTTGAAGAATTGATATCTTTCTTTTTATCGATTCTCTTGCAACTACTGACCAATTTATTTCTGGAAACAGCTCCATCTCTTTCTTTAGTTCGTTTGGAATTGATAAAGTCATACTTACCATTTCTTATCACCCATATATTATGTTTATTATGTGTAATATGTATGTTATGTCTTGATATTTATATGTTTTGGTAATTATCTTTAATTCAATTTCCATTTTTATATAAAAATTCTGGAGTTTTTATATTTTCGCTCCTGTTTTATATATCCTGAAAAAAGTTGGGTGTAGGTCGTAAGCCGCCTTAATCCTCCGAGAAAACCTGAAATTTCAGAATTTTTGAAGACGTAATGTGCTGAGTGTAGGCCATAAGCCTCCTTACATCGTTTATTATTTGACGATTTGGATAATAAATGAAAACAGAAGTCGAGTAGATAATAACTTGGAGTGAACCCCTGTTAGTATACAGGTGGTTAGGAGGTACTTAACTAATAGAGGTGTGGAGAAAATATATTGGAGTCAATAAAAGAAAGGATGATTAACCTACAATATCTTAATTTAAAGTATCATGAGGTTTTTCATTTGGTGGATATCTAGCAGTTTCGTATACATAGACACTTTCATACTTTGGATTATCTTTTCTAAACTCCAAATAAGTCCTCTTTAATAGTTTTAAACTATCATTAATATCAGTAATTTCTTTCAATTGTTCCTTCTTTAAATTTGCCTCTATATTAATGATATAATCAATAAGTTCCATATGATCCATCGTCATGATTCACCTCTTCTGCTATTATATTTGTGGCTTTTACTATTTATAATTTATTATTATAAATCTTCATGTATCATTAATGAGCCACAATTCAAACATACATCATCAGATAGCATTTCTTCTTTTGAATATTCAGCACCACATATCTTACAGATATGCATCAGAGATTGGATTGACAAAACGAGTATACCCACATCTATTCAGAATATCAAGTATAACACACATGGCAGAGAAGGGACTAAACCTAGAAGAAATTAGAAAACAAAGCCGACACAAAAGATACGATACGCTTCAAAGTTATGTTCAAATGTCAGATCAACATGTAAAAGAAGCTTACATGAGGGGCATGTCATTAGACATAAAACCAGAAAAAACAAAGACACAACCAGAACCAGTTCCAGAAATTAAAAATCAACAGAATCCCTCAAACTTACATCTGCAATTGGCACAAAGACTGGCGAGTGGAGAGATATCTCAAGATGTCTATTTACAAGCCATAAGATCACTAAAAACTTATGGCCAGACAGAAGAAGCATTTAGCTACCAGTAATAACAACTTCTTCTGACCAAGACAGAACCCGTAAATTTGAAGACAGAAGACGTAAATTTAACCCCTTAGAAGTCAGAAGGTGCTGGGTGTAGGCCGTAAGCCTCCTTATTCCTCCGAGAAATACGAAAAATTTGGAATTTTAGAAGACGTAATTATTTACTTTTGTAACCAAACTTTTTATCATATGTCAGATGGTCTATCACAT
>DAOWHD010000047.1 GCA_030641605.1 Thermoplasmata archaeon | reverse complement strand
TTTGTCATTCTCAAGTGCCAACCTTAGACATTGTGCTACGTCCTTTGGATGAACTAGTGAGATATATTGGTTCCCTGTTCCAATGTACATCATATTCCCTTCCTTAATCTTTTCAAGGATAACTTTTGTTCCCTTTCCGCCAGCGCCTAGAACCAGAGTAGGACGGACAACAGAAACGGACAAGTCTTTACAGCTTCTGAGTATTTTTTCCCCTTCAAATTTTGACTTGTGGTATGCATTCAATGGCTTTTTGGCTGATTTTTCGGTAATTTCTTTATTGGTATTTGGAAATCCATATACGCCAGCGGTGCCCGTATATACAACTCTTTTGATTCCCAGTTTTATGCAGGCTTCAGCAACATTCATGGTGCCTTCAATGTTTGATTTATAAATCTCGCTTTTTTTGCCATAGTCTGTAGCATATGCTGCATTGTGAAAAACAGCTTCTACATTGTCAAATGCAGAAAGAAATTGTTCTGGTTGTGTTATGTCTCCAAGTACAATTTCAGCACCTTTGATTTTTAACGAGGGTTGTCTTGTTAATGCCTTCACATGATGCCCGTGTTTAATAAGCTCCTCTACCAAATTCCCTCCAATAAATCCGCTTGCGCCTGTAACAAGAACGTTCATAATATTGCAACATTTAACCACACTATTTAATATCTATGCCGTTTAGTTGCATTGAGAAGAGGACTGGTTGCTATAAAACATTCAAAATATTTTTGGTATTATTCGCCAAGGAGTATTTTTCATGAATTCCTTGTATTCTTCACCATATTGTCGTATCAACTGTTTTTCCTCATCAAGTATACTCCACATCATAATGGGTATTGCGATAATTGCGATGGCCACTGTAAACAGTGAATAGAAGAACAAAGCTAGTCCAAACCCAACAATTAGCAAAGATGTATAGTGGGGATGTCTAATGTACCGGAAAATTCCGCCCGTTACAAGTTGTCCCCTGTATGTTTTGTGCCAAAATATCTCCCATTTAAAATAAACGTATGTCCCAAGAAGAAAAACAATTATTCCAGCAACAATTGTCATAAGCTTGTTTGCTGGAATCTCCCAAACGCCAAATATTGCGGTTAATGGACCAATCATTATGATTAGTAGAATGGGGGCATAGTGGACGATAAAAAGTGCCCGCAATTCTTTGGGAGGTCTATATTTTAACATATCTGCTGATTTTAAATGAATCGTATGCCGCCTTCGCTTATTTCGATATCTTGTGGCTTAAGCGTGTGTTTAGTGTTCCTCATTTTCATTACTGACAATTTTCTTCTATCCATAGTGGGATCAAAACCGAGGATTATGACCCCATCTACTAAAAATTCTGAAATACCATCTCTGGATAAGAGAGAAGAGCCCATTGGTAATTCCGATGTGACAACCGAGGCCGATTCCGATGCTTCTAGAGCGTTCATAATATATTGGATGTGTAATCTTCTGACGGGCAAATTGGTGTTACTGGGAAATTCTTCGGAATTAACTATGCTAATATCTAATTTGCTATTGTTTTCGACACTATTTACATAAATTGGCATTTCTGAAAGTGGAGTTATTGAGTCTAATACAATTCGATCGTATCCTCCAGATAGGATTTCGTTTACCATTGCCTCATAGATAAGCTTTTTATTTATGTTTAAAAATCGGAATTTTACAAGTTTTTCCTCTAAGGCTGGTTGAAAATCAAAGCCGAGTTTCTTTGCCTGTGTTAAAAGGCCATTTACCTTTTTATCTAATGTTAGAAAGAGCCCATTCTCTCCAGATTTTATTCCCTCATAGAGAAATTGAAAGGATAAGATACTCTTGCCGCTACCAGGTGGACCAGAGACCAGAGTAATGGATTTTTCTGGCAGCCCTCCACCAATTATGCTATCGAGCCCTTCAACTCCTGTTTTTACTCGACTCATTAATCCATCTTGTTTAGAATATATTTCCTCTGACAAAGTATCATCCCAATGTGATATATGGCTGCCCATATATTATCTTAACCTTTCTATTCATGAGGTTTTTGGTTATATTGTTCTGGTTGAAGTGAAGACGTTATGCAACATGATTAATATACTTTACTGAGAACCTATAGAAATATTTATATAGTGTATAAAATAAAAGTAATAACGTACAAAATTGTATTGGGTAATGGCATGTCAGCTAAAAATGTAAACATCTGGGTTTGGATTCAAAACGGTAGAGTGATCAAAGCTATGTCTTGTGTAGATGACGGGATAATAAAAATTTATGATGAAAATGACAATTTGATACTCAAAAGAATAGGGTTGACTAGAATTCAGGTAAAACAGATCGAAAACAATATTCTAAGATATGGTGCAAAGAAACTCAGCCAGCATGCTGGACCTTTTAGATACCTATAAAGAACTGAGTACCACTATAAATTTATCAAAACATGTTTGTCAGGATATACCATTATGCCATTCTCTGTAATTTCCATAGCTACAATTTTTTTATCATGCTTACTATATCTCATTTTTAGAATTTCGATAGCATTTTCACGAGCCTCATTTTTTTGTACGTTGTAAAGAACTACTATTCCATCTGCTAAGAATTCTTCAATCCCCGTATCGCTGTATCTCGTTGGCAATGGTTCTGTCTCAGTAATCAAAAAAGATGTAGCGCCTGTTTCTTCAAAAAAACCGAACAATTGCTGAAGATAAACCCTGTAGTTTTTTTCCTTGGTGGTAGAGGCTGCAATGACAGCACTCAAAGAGTCAACAACAATTATCTCGGGATTAAAATCTTTTGGGATAATCAATGGTTTTATCTTGTAAGAGATCTCAGTAGCAGATCCTGAACCACCAATCGAACCAAACTTCATCCTCAAAATATCAAGAGGGTTAATCTTCTGAATTAAAAGACTGCCATCATCTACGTATCTTCTGACATCCCATCCAAAACTTCGCATACTTTTCTCAATGCGTTCTTTGCTCTCCTCAAAACTTACATACATACATTTTTTACCTTTTAAAACAAGGTTATAGCATATCTGTCTACACAGTATACTCTTACCAGTACCCGGACCGCCCGCCACCAGCACAGAGTTGCCATTTGGTATTCCTCCATCTGCAAATAATTCGTCAAATCCGCTAATGCCTGTTTTTAGCACGTCCTCTTTTTTCTCATTTACATTGGCATATTCAGCTTCATTCATATTTGAATCGCTCTCTCACATTTGCATTTTGACCATACATTCCCCGATGGGTAGGTTTTGAAATGATTGCGGTTTAACACTACTAACTTTCCATCTTCCATCCTAACTATATATTATAACCAATAAAAAACTTTCTCATTGGAGCTAATCAGATGTTTTATCGCATGATTTGCAACTTTATTAAATAATCCACCCCGGGCTTATTTGAGCATATATGGTTATTTTTGTAATAGATATGCCAATGTCCGTACTACCTTTTTCCTGTATTTGAACATAATTTGAAGTTTTGTTAACATAAGCATTTTCTCCAAGTGATGATTCGTTAAAAAAATCATACCAAGAATCAACATATTCGGTGTATACTCTTATATGATTATTAATATCAGTTACCGTATAGCCATTAACAGAATAAGAATAATTAGTCCTGACGAACCTGTTTTTATAGCCATTTGTTGTATTTTTTCCAGAAACTCCCACTATGTAAGTAAGATTACAAGAAATATCAATTTTACCTGATGATGGGGAAGAGATATCGATATCAGGCTCGATTACCATGCTTTCACCATCATGCTGTTTAAGAATGACAGCCCCTCCTTCTAAAATATATGTCTGGTCGACAAAATATGAATTGTATGCCTGATATTTTATCGATGTCAACGTTATATTGTCACCAATGTCTGTTGATATCCCGCCTGCATCGTCAACTATACTAAGCTCACCGAATGCTCTTGCTGTTACAAAATAGGGGAGCTCTCTGCTTCCTAATGTTATTGGAGATGTTATGGGTACATCCTCTCTAATCATACATTGTATGTCTATCACAGATTTCAAATGTGCAAATTGGTTTTCTACATCATCCATATGCTCTGCTTCCCTCTGCTCCATTATCTCAGGTATGTAAACAAGCTGTATTGTTGAGATTACTATGGAAGCAAGAGCTACAAGTAAAAGCGCTTCGATTACACCTGCAACTGCCTTTCTTTCTTTGATAAGATTTCTGTTTTTCATCTCTCCTTCCTTCACCAACAAATTATAATATGTACGTACTAGAACTTATATTTTTCTTGTTTTTCAGTGAGAAATGGGTTAACTTATGTCCAAATAGGTTTAAAAGAGGCTAATTGATTTCCCTTTTATCCTCTGAAGATGCCTATTGATGGTGTCCTTTTAGGTGTAATTAAAACTTGTTGGAGGTGTGTTTGATATGTCTATGACATTTGCAGAAAAAATACTTGCAAAATATGCTGGAGAAAAAAAAGTAGCCCCTAGTCAGATAGTAACAGTACATCCAGATCATCTCTTGACTCACGACAATACTGCTGCTATTATTCAAAAGATAACAAATGAGTTAGACAAATACGGGGTTTATTCCAAATCTTTCTCGATTATTGTTATCGATCACGTCGTACCTGCTGCCTCTGAAAAAACCGCTTCAAATCATAAGGCTATAAGAGATTTTGTCAAGAAATACAATATAGAAAATTTTTTTGATGTTGGTGCTGGCATATGCCATCAGATAGTAGTTGAGAAAGGATTTGCTCCGCCTGGAACGCTACTTCTTGGAAGCGATTCGCATACATGTTCATATGGTGCAGTTGGTGCTTTTTCATCAGGTATTGATAGGACTGAAGCAGCATCTTTGATGCTTACCGGTGAAACTTGGCTCAAGGTTCCTAATAGTATAAAAATGACATTAAATGGAAAGCTGCCACCCGGCGTATTCGCAAAGGATTTAGTTTTGTATATTATTGGAGATATTTCTGCATCTGGTGCGAATTATTGCTCTGTGGAATATCATGGTGATGTTGAGCAATTTTCCATAGCTGACCGGTTTACTATAGCCAACATGGGTGTTGAGATGGGTGCAAAAAACTCAGTTTTTGCTGTTGATAAAGTTACTACAAACTACCTCAAATCTATTGGAATGCCTTCTTCAGCTTATGATCCAATATATCCAGATGAAGATGCTTCATATGTGCAAGAATTAAGCTACGATGTATCTAAAATTGATCCGGTGGTTGCATGCCCTCATGCGGTTGACAACGTTAAGACAGTAAGTGAAATTGAGGGCTTGGAAATTCAACAATGTTTGATTGGTACTTGTACCAATGGAAGATTATCTGATTTAAAAATCGCTACAGATATTTTGAAAGGTAAAAAAATCAGCTCGGATGTAAGGTTGCTTGTTCTGCCTGCATCCAAAGCAATTTATGAAGCGGCTCTGAAGACGGGTATCATCCAGACTCTTGTTGAATCGGGAGCTATAATACTTCCAACTGGTTGTGGTCCATGCCTTGGTGCACATCAGGGAGTGTTGGCGCCTGGTGAGCGATGTATTAGTACGGCAAATAGGAATTTCAAGGGGCGCATGGGTTGCAAAGAGGCAGAGATATATCTTGCCAGTCCTGCTACAGTTGCAGTCTCAGCACTTTATGGTAAAATTACTGATCCAAGGGAGGAGATGAAAAAATGAAGGTATGGAAATATAAAGACGACATAAATACTGACATGTTATTTCCAGGCAAATATACATACACTTGTAGTACTGCAGAAGAAATTAAACCGCATTTATTCGAAGATCTAGATTCGTCATTCTCAGAAAATGTAAGCAAGGGTGACCTAATTTTTGCAGGAAAAAACTTTGGATGTGGCAGTTCACGTGAACAGCCCGTTGTAGGGTTAAAAGCCGTAGGGATTAGGGCAGTTGTAGCCGAAAGCTTCGCTAGGATTTTCTACAGAGCGGCTATTAATCAAGGCCTTGTTTTAATCGAATGTCCAGATGCAGTGAGGGCTTATTCAGGAGATGTTGATGTTGAACTAAATGTAGATAACGGAAAAATAGTTGTGGATGGCAAGGTATTTTCATTTCCAAAGCTTCCAGATGAGATAATAGCTATTCGGAATGCTGGCGGATTATTGCCTTATACGCGTTCAAAATTAAAGGAGAAGCATAAGTCCTATAGTTGATCTTTGTTATACGTTGTGTATTTGCCAGCTAGATATCTTTTTGAGAGTTCTATATAAGTTTCTGCATTATGGCGAGCCATGTCCCTAAATTTCTCATCCTGTTTAACGACTTTTCCAGGTAGCCCCAATACAAGACTGTTCTCAGGAATATCCATATCTGTTTTAACAAGGGCATTTGCACCGATGATTGATCCCCTTCCAATTTTTGCACCATTTAATATTGTTACATTCATACCAAGGAGGCATTCATCTTCAAGAGTTGCCCCATGCACAATTGCTCCGTGTCCAATTGATACATTTTTCCCAATTTTTACGCTATGTTTTTCATCAGTATGTATTACACAACAATCTTGGACGTTAGATCCATCTCCAATACATATGGAGTTTTGATCTCCCCGAATGACTGCGTTTGGGAAAACGCCACAGTTTTTACCAATTTTAACATTTCCGATTATTACTGCGGTTTTTGCGACAAAGCTGGATTTATGTATTTCTGGTTTCATTTTATCCTTCTGATTTCTTGGTATCCATGGGCCTGTTTTATATTTTATGTTCTTGGTTATGGAAATGTTTCTCTTTATGAAAATTTCAACTTGCTGAAGCCTGCATAAAGCAAAAAAGAAGACGGTGATATATGCAATTTTTATTCTAGATCGATAAATAGAAATACAGCATAGTGAATGTAAATTATGGTGTTGGGATTGAAGACCAACGTCAAGATGGGACATAATTCGCTTAGATTGTTTAGTGATGGTTATAGAAATATTTGCCTTTTTTTCATCGTTGCTATTCTGTTTTTTAGCATCCTAAATATTTCGGCTATTGCAAAAGATACAGTGCAACCAGTCATAGATTATTTTGATGCTCACCCCCATGTACAGCTAAAAACTGATTATGTTAACATAACCTGTATTGCAAAAGATAATGAGAAAATACAAACGGTAAATGTAACTATTTTTTATCCTGGTGGGGAAAGCAAGATGGAGTCTATGTTATGGTCTCCTAAGGGCAAATATGTATACAATTCGATATATAATGTTTCGGGAAATTATAGTTTTTATGTTGAAGTGGAGGATGAGGCAGGCAACGTTGCAAATACTTCAATTAAAAACTTTTGGATAACATCAAATAAGAACGATAAAGATAATGATGGTATGCCTGATTCGTGGGAAGAAAAGTACAACTTATGCCCCGAAGATTCAGATGATGCAGATATCGATAGCGACTTGGATGGGTATACAAATCAAAAGGAATATCAAATAGGTACCAATCCACTAAAAGATATTTTCTTGCAAAATGCTGCATATCGGATGAGAGATAACTCCAAGTATCTTGCTCTATCGGTATTCCTTTTCAGTTTGCTAGTGCTGTTTTCGTTTTATGGTGTGAGGGGAAGATCGTTATGAGGCTGATTGAACGACCGGAACTATTTGTTTTGTTGATGTTGTTTGGATTCTGGGTATTGTTTTTTTCTATATGGGGAGTTATCTTTGGCAAAGACTGGTCCATACTAGTTCTAACATTGTATGTGCTGTTGTTATTTTCCTCTGTTATTCTCACAGTTTTAAAATCAACTAAAGCAACAGCAAAAATTGGTACAATCGAAGAATTTGAAAAAAGATTAAAAGGTAATTTATATCATTTCAAATGCCCAAGTTGCAATGGGATATTTGCTGTCAAGGAATCAACATCCAGTGATAAAAAATCTATTAGAATCACCTGCCCTGAGTGTGGGAGAGTGGGCGTTATACCTTCTGTCCCCAATTGTATAGAAGGAGAAATACCTGAAGAAAAGTCTGGTAATGTGAATTTCAAATGTGGTAGCTGTGGGGAAGGTATAACAATTTGGGCAGAAGGCGCAAAATTATACCAAAATGTTTGTGTTTACTCCTGTCCATTTTGCGGTAAGGAAGAACCCATGAAACGTATCTAGGTTTTATGTCTAACCTTTATGGCCTCGCCATGAGTGGATTTTTTCATCTCATTGCCATTCATTTTGGCGACACCTACAGCGCATAGTTTCTTGCTCTGTAATATGCAGACTTCGTCACCTTCTCTAATTAGTTCATCTGCATCTTTGACCCCTGGGGCAAAAACAGATCCTTCTAACGTAAAGTCATCAAATATCTCTACCCAGTATTTTTCCAGATTTGCAATTCTTTTTGCACCGTCGAGTGTTAGAGAAATGAGTCCTCTCTCTTTTGTTAACATTCCAAGTTGCTTATTGTTGTGCATTATTTTCTGATAGGGGTACTTTCCCTTTATTTCGCAATCGTTTAGAAGTTCTTTAGCGATTTTTTTACCAAATTGATAGGATGCAAGTGATTCTAGGTTCTCTCTTTTCCTTATTGAAGATTTCGCTTTATCATATGTTGTTGTCTCCTTTTTTAACACACTTGATAATTTGTCTAATGATTCTTTAGAAGTAGGGCTGCTTTCAATCCCTGTGTCTATTGATTTTCCTATGGTTTCATCTATAAATTCTATGATGGTTCTTGGAAGGTGCAAGATAATCTTTTCATATTTATTGATCTCTAAATATCTTGTTAACAAATCTTGGATCATTCTTTTTTCATCTTCATTCCAGTAACCTGTTACAGGGATATCATATGCAGATGCAGGGTAGGTTAATTCTAATTCTCTTGGAACAATGCCTAGTGGGGAGGTTATTATCACTTCGTGAATGATATGTGGGTTATCCAAATTGTATATCTTCTCTCTAAATCTTTTATGAGATTTTGAAAATGAGTAAGGTTTTTTTGCAGAACAAGGGAGAAGAAGAAGTATCTTTGCACTTTCTGGTTTACGATATCGATTTATCACTCGTTCTTGAAATCGTTTTATTTCGGCTCTGTATAACGCATCGTTTGTTGTGGCAAACAATTTACTTTTACGTGTTATTGGTGTTCTTTTTTCTACGAAATTATAGTGATGTTGGTCAAGACATTTCAATATGGCTGTTAAACTGGGCTTAGCTCTTACTCTTATTTCAACAAGTTCACGTAAATTTCCACTGGAGATTGCATTTCTTACCTGTTTCATCTCATTAGATAATGCAAGATAATTATGGTTTAGGATTTGATCAAAAGTCATCTCTGAGGGTTTGCCTATGGATTCTTCACATGATGGGCAACTACACGGTATCTCTGTTAAATCGTTGACATTGTATTCACCTATTGGAAACAGTAGATTTTTCTTTCTAGCAGCTAAAATTGCCGATGCAGAATCAAAAAAATCCATTCCCATATACGTCAGTAGTGCAAAATTTGTTGGATCTCCTACAATTGGGAGATGTATCATTTTTTGGTATCCTATCTTTTCTCTTAGTTCTACTATGAAATCTACAAATTTTGATTGTTGATGAAAAAGTTGAGATACATTTGCAACAATAAAAAAAGACGACGAATTCTTGTTTAATGTTTCATCTATGACTCCCTCGTTACCAGGTACAACATAGCAAATTCCCTTTTGTTTATCGTATGATGTTATTGCAGATGTGTGTAATTCTTTAGGCAGATCCTTTGGGTAAATCAAATGACCTGAGACTTGAAACTCATCTTTGTTTGTTTGGTGCGAAGAAAAAAACAAACTCTTTGATACCTTTAACGATGGTTTTTCTGTTTTAGAATCATCATTGGTTATCAGTATTTCTGCAAAGTCAGGGGATGTAAATCTGGAGGTATTTACAAATAAGATGTTTGGTGTAATAATTTTTTTCTTTTTAATTAGAAATTCACCAATTCTTGCGGGGCCATCCCTTATTTTTACATTGAACTGCATTATCGCCAGATATATGTTTTTCTTTAAAGAATATTGCCATTAACGGTACTGCTTTCTAAGTAATAGACATAGTGTAAAGTCCGAAATAATCCCCTCCTGGAAAAAATAGATGACATATATAAATAAAAGACGATTAACTCGATTATATTTCGATACCAAAAGATGATAGGTACTCAATCAGACAGTACAATAATTTCGCCTAATTTCTGCAATATTGGAGCCACATCATACGATGAGCAATAGTCAAGTTTTCCTGTAGATTGGTCATTATAGAGGTGATGGT
>DAOWHD010000002.1 GCA_030641605.1 Thermoplasmata archaeon | reverse complement strand
GCATAGGCAGGATCTAAGGCATCGATATCCAGTGTTAGATATATTTTCTTGTTGTTAAGACGCTTTTTCACTTTATTCACTGCTTCTTTGATTCCTGCTTTTTTTATGTCGAATGAATTAATCAAAAAAAGACCTTGTTTTTCTGCTTCTTTAAATTCCTCTTTCCCTGCTGATCTAATGCCCAATATTGCAATATTGTCAATGTCTACGTGATCGGCGATGCGTCTTACGACACATGCATGATTAAACAATTCATTTTCATATTCTTGCCTAAAATCAATATGGGCATCAAGTGATAAAACTGCAATTTCTTCTGGAAAAGCCTGAACAATTCCTGGAGTTATGGAATGTTCCCCGCCGAGTGCTATGGGAAATTTGTTTTTTTCTAAAAGCGTGGACGTGAATTTTCTAACTTTTTTTACCATTGTTGTCGGAGAATCTTCTTTTACATCAACGTTTCCATAATCATGGACTTTAATGTCTTTAAAATTTACACCATTTTTTAGGTTGAATGTCTCGAAATTCCAACTGCTCTGTCTTATTTTGGCGGGAGCTTGGCTAGCGCCATGCCTAAAAGAAGAAGTTTTGTCATATGGAACACCAAATATGACAAATTCTGCCTCATTAAAACTTGAGTCAGCATCGGCAAAGTAGTCTGGAAAATCCATATTAACCTTGAGATATCCAATTTTTCATTATAATTACAATAGGCTTTCTGTTTATACTCGGGTAATTTTCTTCCTACCAAGTGCTTGCAGGTATTGTATTTCCTTTCCCGTTTCAAGTTGCCCTTTGTATTCATCAGGAATGGGCATCTCAAAAGTTTCGTATGTTTCAAGATCCATGAGCTGTACGTTATCGTCCATTAAAGCCAAAACTTGTGCAGTTCGCTTGTCGATAATTGGAACATGAACTTTATGTTTAACAGGTTTAACAATACTCCGCTTCTGTCCATCAAAAATGCCAATTGCTTCAATACGTGCCTTTGCTTCGCCATGTTTACCTGGTTTGGATGTAGATAGACCTACAATTTTACATGGTTCGTCATCTATGATGATGTACCGATTCACTTTCAATGTTCTTATTTCAGCTAATTCCTTCATTTTTCATTCCTCTGTTACCTTATACACTATATCGTGTTCCTTAACCCTATCTTTGACCTTTATACCAACATCATCGCCGGGTTTAACAGTTTCAACAGGTTTTCTGTCAATCTCCATCCTATCTATCTTTTGTTTGAACTCTGTAGTGGCACCAACAACATGAATGGTATCCCCAACTTTGAGTTCGCCATCTGTAATTTTTATGGCAGCCACACTAATATTTGTGAAGAAATGCTCAATTATACCGATTTTTTCTTCAACCATATCTCAGATCACCATCTGCTTAATGTGACAAGACATACTTAAGATTGTCACCTTTAGCCCTTATTTACTATTTCATAAATTGCTTTTTCACCATGTTTTACACAGATAAAAGCTTCCCATTTGCTATCCCATGTCATCGGATTTCCACAGACCGGGCATGCAAGGCTCGTGATTACTTCTCTATGTTGTTTTGTATGTGTTTTCAATACCTCTATCTTTATCTCCTTGGTTGGATCAAGAGAATTCATGACATATACATTGCCGTCAGGTGGTAAAAAGGGAGTGTTGTCTACTTTCATCCTTTTTTTCCTATATGCTTTCATCTGTTGTTTGTACTTTTCCTGCATTGTTTGTCTTCGTCCCATGATATCCACCAGGTAATTTGGATACCCATGAATAAAGTTTTTGACTTATAACTTCTTTCATTGTAGAGAAACCATGAAATTAAGCGACCTGCCAATAGATAAAGGAATAATTGATGTTCTAAGAGAACATGGAATTGTTAAGCTATATCCTCCTCAAGAAAAGGCACTACCATATGTAATAAATGGAAAAAATATGGTATTGTCCATACCTACGGCCAGTGGGAAAAGCTTAGTTGCATATGTGGCAATCATGCATAGACTTATCTCTAAACGTGGAAAAGCTCTTTACATAGTGCCGTTAAAGGCTCTTGCTAAAGAGAAATACGAGGAGCTTAAATTATTTGAAAAACTCGGATTCAAGGTTGGTATTTCAACCGGAGATCTTGATGACTCTGATCCTAGACTTTTTCGTTATGATATTATTGTCTGTACTTCTGAAAAAGCAGATTCTCTATTAAGGCATGGAATTAAGTGGGTTGACGAGGTCAGAGTTCTTGTAATCGATGAAATACATCTCATTCACGATGCGAGACGGGGTCCGACGTTAGAAGTAATTATATCCAGGTTCAAAGCACTAAATCCAGATACTCAGATAATTGCACTTTCAGCCACCATTAAAAATGCGGTAGATTTGTCAGCATGGCTTGATGGAAAACTTATCCAGTCTGATTGGAGGCCTGTCCCCCTGAGAGAAGGAGTATACTTTAAAAATAAGATCAAGTATGATGATGGAAAAACAAAGACGATTGATGGTTCTGAAAGTGAACCTCTTCACAGATTGGTCGAAGATTCGATTGCTAATAGCGGACAGGTTCTTGTTTTTGTAAATACTAGAAGATCAACTGTTTCTGCGGCAAATAAATTGGCGCCAATAATTGAAAAAACATTATCTGATGAAGAAAAAAATAATCTTGAAAAAATTTTGATTTCGATGAAACAGAGACAGTCGGAACTTACATCTGTTGATAAAGAGTTGTTCTCATGCATAAAGAAAGGAGTAGCATTTCATAATGCGGGCCTATCTAGCGTTCAACGAAAGGTTGTCGAGCAGGGGTTTAAAAATCGCTTGATTAAATGTATTGTAGCCACTCCTACTTTGGCAGCTGGTATTAATATTCCTGCTCAACGTGTTATTATTAGAGATTTGTGGCGGTATGATTCAAATTTTGGTATGAGGCCCATTCCCATTTTGGAATATAAGCAGCAGGCTGGTAGAGCGGGGAGGCCAAGATATGACAAACATGGAGAGGCAATTACAATAGCAAAAAAGGAGGAGCAAAAAGAGCAGATTTTTAACAATTATATACTGGGTGACACCGAACCAATTTTTTCGAAGCTTGGCAGCCAGGCTGCGTTAAGAATGCATTTGCTATCTGCAATTGCCACTAATTTTGTAGATAGTATGGAAGGCATTTACAAGTTTATTGATAGTACTTTTTATGCATACCAATCAGATACATTTGCCCTAAAAGGTGATATTGATGAAACCATTGAATTTTTATTAGAACACGGTTTTGTTGAAAACATTGATGACAAATATATTTCAACTTTATTTGGCAAAAGAACATCCTCGCTTTATATAGATCCATTATCGGCATTGCAGTTAAAAAAGGCACTGGAAGCTTCTTGTGAAAAGAGCCATCTGCCATTGTCCTTTATTCATGCTGTGTGTTCCACTCCAGATGTTCGTTCACTCTATCTTAGAAAAAGTGATTTTTGGGTTGAAGAAAAAGCAGAGCAACATGCTGGGGAATTTTTGCTAGATATACCTGATATTTCGAGCGAAGAATATGATTGGTTTTTAAGCGATCTCAAAACGGCATTGTTGATTGAGGATTGGACTAGAGAAATGCCCGAGGACGGAATTATATCCAAATATAACGTTGGACCTGGTGATATTCACAATATCGTAGAAATGGCAGGATGGATTCTTCACGCCGCTAGAGAATTTGCTAGAATGTATAACTTTGAAAGTGTTTCTGGCATTAGTGACCTAATTATGCAGGTTCAGTATGGTTGCAAAAAAGAACTTCTCAATCTTGTCTCCTTAAAAGGCATTGGTAGGGTAAGAGCTAGATCAATGTTTAATGAAGGCTTCAAAACAATTGGTGATTTGCGCGGTGTACCGTTGAGTCGACTTTCCAAAGTTAAAACCATAGGTGAAGGAATAGCTAAAAGCATCAAGAATCAAATAGGTGAAAGCGATAAGGGAGAAGATAAAGAATTGTCTGAATTCACCGTACAAAAATAATTGAAGAGGCATATATGCTTAGAATTATCGGTACACAAGGAAATGTTCAGAATGTTGATAGTTTTTTGGAAATACTCCTCAGTTTTGCACAAAAATATGATATCACTATCCAGGCGTTTGATGCAGATATGATTTATGGGAAAAACCATCTTATTTCTTCAGTTGAGCATGCTGTGAGGGCAATAAAACGAAAAACCGATACTACTAATTCGCTAGGCATGGAAATATTATTATATGCATCCGGCGAGCGCCAGTTAAAACTCGCCATCCCAAAAATGGGTATAAAGGAAGGTGGCAGGAATGTTGCTTTCGTATTTGTAAGAGATGTTGAGGAGACAAAAAGTAAAATGACCGATCATTTGATTGGTGAAATGTTAGGATCGTTATCCCTGCGCAGAAATGATGATGTTCTAGAAGGGGATAAGGATGTACTTAGAAGATTCGGCATCGATGAAAATGAAATTAAAACAGTCACGAAAGCTAAATATGGGAATCTTATTCTGGAAAAAGTGGCAATGGTTGATATTATCAAATAAGCCCGCATGAGGTAGCTTGGATATCCTGAAGGCTTGCGGAGCCTTCTACTCGGGTTCGAATCCCGATGCGGGCGTGTTCTGCCAGATTATGCCTTCAATTAGTAAAATTTTCAGAGATTTGACATTTGATTAATATAATTTGTCATATGGAATTATGATATATGTATCTCAATAATTGTTGGAGATATGAATTGCGACAAATGTTGCAATATTATTGTCTGTATATGGGTAAATTTTATATACCAATTTAACCTATAGTGGATGTGCAAAAAAGGTAAAGGGGGGAAGAATCACTTCTTCATATTGTTTGTCCCTATATTTTTGTTCTTCTTCCTTCCTCTTCTTTGCATTTATCTAAAATATCTTTAGATTTCTTCAAATGTCTAAAAGACTTTTTGCTTCCTTAAGTTCAGGATTTGCAAATCCGCCTTTTTTCATTGTAACTATCTGTTCTAATAGTTGGGATTCAGAGATGTTATCTTGATACAGATCTAAAAAACCCTCGTGGAATTTTTTTGCTTTTCTAATGTCTTCAGCAGAGAAATAAACCACTCCATCATATGTGCCATGGAGCCATATGTTATTTTCGATAATGACTCCCATGCCCGTTGCTAATCCATCGATTTCCCCATCTATTATCTGTTTTTCTAAAGAATTGTTTATCGGTAAACGTTTTAATTTAATAAGCAGAATATAGTCGTTCATATTGGTTTTCTTGTTGTTTATTACTGCACGGTATCCCCATATCGCTTTATTTTTCTCCAATCTTTTCACAATTCTCCATGCTTTCTGCCGCGAAAAGTTACATTTTTCAGCTATCTTTCCGATACTCTTGTTAGAATTTTTTTGTAATTCAAAGAGGATTTTTCTTTCATCTTCCAAGATTTTCTTTCTACTACTTTTTGCCATAATATATCACTCCTTTTGATTTATTTTTATTTATACATTGCAAATTCGCCCAAAATAGGCTATTGTTACCTAGAAGTTTTATATTTGTAGGCTAGGTCCATCAAATCTGCTTAATCATGAAACAATCCTATCATATTTATAGATGCAATTAAAACAGGTTAAAAATAGGTAAATTATGGGGTTACACCGCCTTTCTTTTATGCAATAATACTTTTCCCTTTTCAGAAACATGCATTGTTTTCGCTTTTCCGCGTTTTTTTATAAAAATCAAATCCTTTTCTTTGAGTGAGCCTACTCTTCTTGCAGTGGTGGCCTTTGATATTGAAAATTCCCGACTAACTTTTTGGAATGAAACCAGTATGTTACGTTTATCCTGCTTATAGACATATGTTAAGATATCATATAGTTCATCTTCAAGTTTAATATTCTCCATCCTTTGACTTGGGAGCTTTTTTATCTCCTCTTCAATTATTGCCAGTTGCCGTTTATCTATAATGGTTGGGTTGAGACGCAACAGTAAAATAGCATTGTTAAGTGCAATTATATCATTGATTTTGTATAGGGCTTTAATAACTTTCTCAAATGAAAAATTAGAAAGCAGGTAATCAATCCTATCAAACAATACGATTGGTCGAAAATGTTTTGATGAGAATTCTTCTATTTTTGCCGTTAAAGTGTCGGGATCGTAAACACAGTCAACTCCTTGTATGTTTTCTTGGGTCAACTCAACAACATCCACATCAATTGACGGAAATATGCTTTGTATCTTGCTGAGGCTATCTCTTGTTATAAGCAATCCATCATGGTTTGATATAGTTAAATCGGTGAATAAACCTAATGCAGGTTCAATGTTTTCATTTATAATTAAATAGCTAGCTCCTGGCAGTAACTTTCCGTGAGTTTCACTTTCTCTTGAAATGTCCTTACCTATGAAAAGGATGCCAGTGGGTTGTTCACCTTTACTTTTTATAATTGAATTGGTTGTTTTTATCAGCTTTTTCCGTCCACTTTTTGTTTTTAACAGTAGATCATCAAAAGTAGGCATTTCCCCCTCAGAAACTTTATTTAAATAGTCTTCTAGCTCCTTTGGATTATCAAAAACTTCGAGCATGGTTGGTTGCCGCCCAATGATTTGCTGTGCTTTAAAACCAGTAATTCTTTCTGCTGATTTATTCCAGAATGATATTTTACCATTTACATCAAATGTTAGTATAAACTCTGTCGCACTATCAATCACGTTTTGAAGGAATTCTTTAGTTCGGAAAAGCTCCATCTCGGCCTTTTTTCGCTTAGTGATATCTCTTAAAACTCCATTGATGAATGATTTATTTTTTATTTTTACGATTTGACCAGAGAACTCTACGGGTATCAGATGCCTATCTTTATGAACAACATAGGTTTCAAAACTGTTTATTTTCTTTCCTGATATCATTTCTTTAATCTTTGAAAAATATCTTGGTAACTCCTTTTTCGGTACAAATTTTGTAAAACTCTTTCCGATCATTTCCTCTGGTTTATAGTCTGCGATTCTTTCGCAAGATGGACTCATATATGTGATTTTACCAGTCAACGTTACCTGAAATATAATATCTGCTGTATTCTCTATTATAAGTTTAAATCCCTCAGTCAAATCTTTATAATTTGTACCACTCTTTTTGATTTGATTAGCAGAAGTAGATGTCTCTTTGTTTTGTTTTTTATTTCCGTCTTTCATTATATCTTTGCCCCGTCTAAGATGGAGGTCTACTTTCTTTTATCCAATATGTACGGCTTTATGGAAATTTTGCGATTATAACTTTATTACCATCGTCCCGGTAATCCTCAATATATATGTTATATTCTAGGATTCAAAATGTATCTCTACTTTGTTTACATCATCTATGCCCTTCAATGAGCCCATCATGCCAATTATCGTTCTTTTTATGAAATCTGATGGAAACTCGGTAAGTGGGACATGCTTTCCATTTATTTTGACAAATACTTTTTTCTCCTTATTGTCTTTTTTCTTTGTTATTCCTCCTTTTATTTTTTCAATAATTTCATCTAAGTTATCGTTGTATGAGAGTATTGTATTCTCGCGTTCATCTGTATTGTCCCCCAAGCGTATTTTTGGTATGCTTGGGTCTTTAGCACCCTCTATAAGAACAACATCACAATCCTGGAGGTCATTAATATGTAGGAGAATTTTCTCAATATTCTTTTCCGACTTAATCAAGAAATCGGTTTCAGTGGGTGATGACAAAACCACAAGTTTAGAACCCGCTTCGCTGTGTTTCCATGTATCTTTGCCTTTAACGTCTATGCCAATATTCTTATCAGTAATTTTTACTGTTGCCACATTAAACCCTTCGTTGGTTAAATGCTTGATTATCTCTACAATTAAAGTGGTTTTGCCAGTGTTAGATTG
>DAOWHD010000062.1 GCA_030641605.1 Thermoplasmata archaeon | reverse complement strand
GATCAACCAAAACTGCAGATAGTTTACCAGACAAGACAGATAGATTGGTTAATAGATTACCATTTTTCGTAGCGGACAATTTCTCTTAAACTCTTCCTTTTTGTACTGCGGGCAATAATTTTTCTTCCCTTTTCCAATATACCTTCATTCTGAACAGAGTATCCAATAGGCGTGAGGGCAACAACTCTGATTCTAGGAGGTATTTCCAATGCCTTTTTCACCTTTTTTTCATCAAACTCTCCAATCCAACAACTTCCAAGTCCAAGGTCAGTAGCCGCAAGGATGATATGCTCCATTGCAATGGCTACATCCACCTCAAAATACTCCATATCATTTTTTTTGCTACTTGACAAAGGATCTGCACATGCCACTAAAATAACCGGTACTTTTCGCAACCATCTGTTTATTATACTTGCTTTGGCCAACGCCTCAATCCCTTCTCTTTCTCTTACAACAACAAACCGCCAACATTGTTTATTCATCCACGAAGGTGCCAACCGTGCACATTCAAGCACATATTCTATTTTATCATCTTCTACGTTTCTATCGCTATAACCACGAATACTCCTACGAGATTTTATAACATCAATAAATTCCATGGGAATTCCTTCACAACAGCTTAAGCAACTGTAATTGTTTTTTCTTTTTAAACCCTGTTTTTACGCACAAGAAAAACTTGTCTAATAGAAAACATTAAAGCTGATTTAATATGTTCCCTTTCTAATATGTTGATCAGAAATGCAGTTCTTAGTGATGCTGGCATTATTGCAGAAAATAACATATTACTTGCTCAGGACTCTGAAAACATTACCATAAAACATGAAACGGTTCTTGAAGGTGTAAAAGCAATTATAGCCGATGAACAAAAGGGGTTTTATCTGGTTGTAGAAAATCGCAACGAGATTATTGGACAAATGATGATAACCTTTGAATGGAGTGATTGGCAAAACAAGACAATATGGTGGTTACAAAGCGTATATGTTCACAAAGCATGGAGACAGAAAGGCATGTTCACACAGCTCCTCAAAACTATAAAGCAAAGAGCATTTGAACACAACGTTGACATCTTGCGACTTTACGTCCGTAAAGATAATAAAAAAGCAAAGAAAGCATATCAGCAAGTAAAAATGATCAAAGAACCTTACGACATATATCAAATGGAGTTACAATCATAACTTCTGAATGAAGCAAAAAAACCAAAGGATTGTTTTTCCCATGGGTTATTCAATTATGACTCATCTGCCTCTGATTTTTTATTTTTGAGAATGTTTTCTGAAATATCATGGGATTTATCAATCTCTTCAAAAGAATTTATTTCGTCAATAAATTCTTTCTCAAGATTCAATTCGCCAGGCTGCCCTTCTGGCCGTACTAGAGGCTGCCCTTTGCTGAATAGTGTACTTGCTGTGAGTTCTGGAGTTGTATGGTCCTTTTCCATCTCCTTTTGCAGGCTTGACACATTGCTTATCCTTTCGTTCAGCTTGTCACTCATTAACTTCATTCTGTTTTTGTTTTGATGGATTTCTTCACGTAATTTTTCAGTGGTCCCCGCACTTCCCATGAACTGTGTTTGTCTTTCTGCCAGTTGCTCTGTTATTTCCTTTATTATCATATTTCTTGTCGCCAAATCGGCATTCAATGCATCTATTTCTTCCCTCAAACTATATGTCTCAAGTTGGGCCGAACTTGCTTCGCCAGCTTTTGTTACCAAGTCATTTTTATTTTGATCAAGTTCTACTTTTAACCGCTCAACAGCATCTGTATTTTCCATGAACTGTGTTTGTCTTTCTGCCAGTTGCTCTGTTATTTCCTTTATTATCATATTTCTTGTCGCCAAATCGGCATTCAATGCATCTATTTCTTCATTCAAGTCGCCTATTTCAGGCTGGACTGAAGACATTTCATTTTCATCAGTTTCATCATCTTTTTTATCAAGTTTTCCCTCTTTTGCTAGCCACCCTAGAGCCGTATAAACATCCTCCTCCTCCATTTGTGTTAACTTCGAGAGATGATTCATATTGCGTTTTTCTATATCAAGTACCCCCCAAATTTTACCAGCATCTTCTCCAATCTTAACATTCAAATTAGTTTCATCAAGTTGAAAAAATTCACCATCCTTTCGTATCTTATTTTCTTTTGCCAACCAACCCACTGCAGCATGGAACTCATTTGCCTTGAGATTGGTGTGCTCCATCAGTTGGTTTTTTGTAAGTGACCCATGAGAATCAAGTGCCTTCCACACCTTTCCTGCATTTATTCCAAACTCTACTTTAACATCTCGCATTTAGCACATCCTCATACAAAAACTGAAAAGCATCTGTAGGACTTATACTTTTCCATTGTAAAAAAGTCTAAACCAATATTTTTTATGAGTTAAATTATCAAATATCGCCCAATGTTCATATATAGTACCTTGCTGTCAATGTCAATTGAAAAAGTCATATCATCTTACGTTACTTTTCGTTTCTTTAGATTAGTTGATTATATTTATAGCCTTACTTGCTACAGAGCGTTCATATGACCTCGTCACTGAAACTCCCGATATCCAGGTTATTTGGTAACAGAACATCCCATTTTTCCCAGCAATTCTTCCAATGATCTCATTGCATTTTCTCTTGTACTAGGAAAGGCTGCCATTTTAATTTTAAAATGAAAACAATCACCTTGCTCTGTAAGTTTATACGCCCCATCCAATAACAACTTTTTATCAAGACGAATGAAAAAATATCCATGGTCGTCTAGACGCAAGTCACGCTGTTCGCATATCTTTTCTACATCACGTCTACTTAAATTTTGAAAGATATTTTGAATCAACAGCCAGATATACCCATACTTGTAAATATTCATGGGCGAGGCGAGATGTGAATAATATTCTGTCCAAAACCTACTGCTTGTTTATGCTGAACAACGATTTTTTCTTTATCGAAATCAACGGGTAGAAGCCCACTATACGAATCATATACATCACTTATGCAAGACGCATCTTCTTCAAATACTCTGGTTTCTATGCTGTGCACCAGCCGTTTCATGCGCATGATGAAAATCCAAATATCTTATTAATATTGTGGGCCATTTACAGGAAGCGTCAATACAAGAGCAACCCATACATTTCAACAATATCTCAAACTATTAATTTTTAAAGTAAGATGCGTTATGTTGTATCGTACAGGAAGAAAGTATGATGGAAAAATCAAATAAAAGAGAATTAGAACTATTGGAGAAACTCCTTGAACTTAATGAAAAGCAATACAGAAAATTATGTACCTTAACAGGCATATCAATATTTTTTCTTATACTGTTTATGTTAGCAGCATTCGTCTGGCTAGTCTTACCTTGAAACGCCTCTTAGGATTTCTAACATTCCATGCCTTGATCTGACTTGAATGTAAGATTTTTATGGACATGCATTATAAGATTGCAGTTTTGGATGGGAGATGTCTGATTATGAAATAGAGATCAACAGGACTATTAAAAAGAAAACGAAAGACAAACCCAAAATAGAGCTATGGGGCAAAACAACAAGCAGAAACATCAAGAAGATCACAAACGATCGCATATGGTAGAAAGACGGTGATGGAATGCTTCATGACGAAACACTACAGTTACCTATAAAAGTACGAGAAGATGTAGACAACGTTTGGATTGAAAAACGTGGAAAATGGTAGATGCGCCCTTCAATTTTTATAACATATATGTTATAAGCTATCTAGTATTCTCTTTGACATTCTTAGTTTTCTGTTCTTTTTGGTTTTGCGAGATACCAAAATCTTGGATTCTAACAAATCGGATATTATTCTGTATTTAGTCATATGACTAAGATCACAGTCTAATCCTATATCTTCACAAAGACCATCTACTGCCCTTATAGCACCATCAATACTTGTTGATATTTTATCTCTGTATTTGATGAAAACTACACTAACTAAACTAGCATAAGTTGATGATTTCATGACGCCTCACCCAAATATTTTGATATCATATATGATATATTCCATCTGGTTTTAAATATATGGTAATTCAAAGAATCCTTTATTCAAGGCATATTTTCATATCAAATATGATACAATACTTACTAAATACCATTTTCATTTGAAAAAATAGTGAAGGGAAGCTATCATTTCTCACCATCTACTATCACTGACCCATACCTTTTATATACGATTATGGATATTCGGGTCCCTTATGGCACTGTGGCAAGGTAGCTCAAAAAGAAGTAAAACGGGAAGAAGAATACGGCATGCCCGAGGTAAACGAAAATTTGAAATAGGGAGAGAATCACAGCTAACTACTATTGGAGATACAAGATTAAAAAAAATACGAACCCTAGGTAATAACAGAAAAACTAAAGCAAAAATAATAAACGTGGCCCATGTTGTTGATCAGAAAAACAACAAAACCACTAAAGCAGAAATAAAATCTGTTGTAGGAAATCCTGCAAACTTAAACTACATAAGAAGAAATATCATCAACAAAGGCGCAATTATCGAAACAAACCTCGGAAAGGCTCGAGTGACTTCTAGACCTGGACAAACTGGAACGGTAAATGCCGTACTGATATCTGAATAAATCAGTCGTGATCATACATGGTCTCTAAAGGTGAAGGTAAATGGGTCATCTGGCCAGTTTATTTTAACAAATCGGTTTCCAGGTTAAATGGTAGAAGGATCTCTAAGAAGTATGCTATCGAAAAACCATCATCAGAAAGTATTGCAAAAGCTGCAAAATCACTGGGGATTAACCCCATTTTAGAGAAAAACTGCTCGCACCCAAAAAAACACTGGAAGAAAGAGGGAAGAATACTAGTTGATCAAGGTGAATCCAAGAGCAAACTTTTGTTACAAATTGCTAAAAGACTGTAATCACTAAAAAATATTTAAGAAAAACCTTTGACAAAAGTTAAATACAATACTTACATTTTTTAATATATATAAATACAATATTCAACCTAAAACTATGGGGGCAAAAAATATTTCAAACGGGTGTACTAGAGGAAAAATGAATCTGAAGGGGAAATGGTTAAGTCTAATATTAATCTTAAGCATCATAATTTTCACTTTATCATATACTACAGTAGGTAATGAAGTAAATGAAATTGAAAAAGACTACCACCAACCCATAGAAAAGCTCCAATGGCGTTCACCTAATGGAGAATTACCTGGCACATATGAAGAATACATAGAGGCCCATCCACTTAAAAAAGCCGTATTCTCGGCACCTAGAAACAACGGTTATGCAACTCAATCTTTAGACCCAATATCACTACTAATAGATAGTGCATTATATCCGCGAATTACAACAGGCATCAATCAATATGTTGCTGATTTGGAATCAGAAGAATCATCAGTTTTCATAGAAACGGTTTCCGGTGGCACTCCTAAAGAAATTAAAGATTGGATAACACAACGTTACAATTCAGGATGCAAAAGTTTTGTTCTTATCGGAGACATAACAGCCGCATGGGCCGAAGTTTCAGGATCTGTATTCCCCTGTGATTTGTTTTACATGGATCTTGATGGTAAATGGGAAGATACTGTCCAAGATGGAGTCTATGAAAAGCACAGTGCAGGCAGCGGTGATATGGGACCCGAAGTATATGTAGGCCGCATCTATGCCCATACCCTTAATTACGACACTGAAGCAAACATGGTCAATGACTATTTTTCTAAGATTCACGCATATCGATCTGGAGAATTAACACAGCCATGGCGTGGACTGGAATACGTCGATGAGGACTGGTATGACATGAACGTACATCTAGATCTTATCTACAGAGGAAATGTCACTCGTTATGACCAAGGGTATTATACCACCGGAGAAGATTATCTAAACCAAATGGATTTAGGGCAGCACTTTGTACAAGTTTGTGCACACAGTTATTCCGGAGGGCATTATTTTAGTACAAAGCCCACTGAATCTGCTTCATATGCTTATGTGTATGTATACAGTCCAATAGACAGAGCAGCAAAATTGCTTCTAGGTTGTGATGATGGTATCAAAGTATGGCTTAATGGAAATAACGTTTATACAAATGATCGGTATGGTGGGTGGATCGCAGACTGGTATAAAATAAATGTAAATTTAAACGCAGGATGGAACCGTCTATTATGCAAAGTAAGCCAATCAGGCGGGGATTATAAATTTTCTGTCAGATTTACTGACACCTACCTCAACACATTTGATGATATTGAATATCAAATTAACAACCCTGAAACACATGCTGGAAGTGCTCCATTTATACGAAGTTGGCTTCTAAATGGATTTCATCAAGACACCTCTGATAATTTTTATGAATATTTGACAACAAATTATCTGGGTAGAACTGAGGCATCTATTGACCCAAACGAAGGTGATTCAATGGGTGGAAAAACATGGACGAGATATGATTCAGGCAATCCATATGTAGATATGGGAGAATATTCAAACGATGCAGATTTTGGCGTTTGTTATGCATATGTAAATGTATATGCCAACACAGAGAAATCTTGTCAATTATGGATGGGGTACGACGATGGAGCAAGAGTTTGGCTGAACGGTGAAGAGATTGTTTATGATAATCGATATGGCGGTTTTGAAGCAGATGTAGCAAAGGTTGATGTAACATTGACTGCAGGAGAGAATCGTCTTCTAGTAAAAATCTCTGAATGGATGGGAGGTCACGGATTCGCTGCTCGTTTCTGTGAACCAGATGGAAGTGAAGTTGATGGAGTTACATATAACCCAGAATCTACACCCATAACATATATTGGTACTTGGCTAATTAATGGGCCCTATCTCAACCCAGATGAAACAACTAGATTGGAAACAGATTATCTCGATGGCGAAAATACTGTAACGCCTAGTGAAAATGATTCTGCCCCAGATGGCACCTGGGACCGAGGCATAGGTGATGGTTATCCTTTTGATCTTGGGTATTTCTTTGATCACGGTGATTGGGTGTTTTCGCAGACCATACAGCAGCGAGATCCTCCAGTATTATTCTATAATCTCTTTTCATGTGGCCCTGGGAGATTTACAGATGACAACTACCTTGCAGGCTCATATATCTTTCATACAACATATGGGTTGATTACAATAGCTTCCGCAAAAAGTGGAAGTATGCTATGCTTTGATGACTTTACTGATCCGCTTGGCGAAGGGAAAAGCATAGGAGATGCGTTTTACGAATGGTTCGATGCTCAAGCGCCATTTGCATTGTGGGAAAAGGAGTGGTATTATGGCATGGTATTAAACGGTGATCCTACTTTGCATCTTTTCCCGAGGGTAAATTCAGAACCGCATATTACAATTACCAAACCGGATGACGCAATATATGTCAAGGATAACAAATTAATGCCCTTTTTTACACCAACAATAATTGGGGAAATAACCATTGAAACCTGTATTACTAATGAAGGATATGGAATCAACCATGTTGATTTTTTTGTAGACGAAGAGCTAATATCAACAGATGATGAATCTCCTTATAGATGCCCATGGGATGAGAAAATCTTTGGGCAGCATACATTAAAAGTTATTGCATATGATAACAATGAAAACGAGACAACAGATGAAGTAGAGATAATAATTCTTAATCTAGATATCATATAAAGCAATGGAAACAGAACATTTCTCACATTTCATTCTGTTCAGACAATTAGGATTTAAACAATAAACTATTTGTGCTTATTTTCTATATTTTAGTTTATGCTTCTATTTGTCCATGGGGTTAATGCTCATGCCAGCGAATGGGAACCCTTTGTGAATTACTTTAGTGAAAAAAATTATTCGTGTAAAGCAATAAATCTAAGGGACGGGTTAGATCTAAGAAAAACCCATTTTAGAGATTATGTAGACAAAGTAAAAGCAATGACAAATCCTGAAGATATATTGATAGGACATTCAATGGGAGGATTAATCGTACAGAAAATTGCAGAGGAGACCACAATCAAAGGCGGTATTGCCATATGTTCTGCTCCTCCAAAGGGCATAAAATTTAGGAATGTGAACCTCTCTACTGGACTAAGGTATTTACCAAATATTATTATGAAAAAATCATTTAAGCCGCCATATGCACTGTGTAAAAAACTTTTCTATAATTCTGTAGATGAAAAAAAAGCGAAAATGCTTTATGAAAAATTAGGAGAAGAATCAAATACTGTTATATTCGAATTGTTTATGAACAAAATTGCTGTAGATGAAACAAAAGTTAACTGCCCTCTCCTTTTTATTGCCACTAAAAATGACAGATCTTGTACCCCAGAAATGGTTCAGGAGATAGCAAACAAATATGATTCAAAATATGAAGTCTATAAAGGCTGTCATGAAATTTTTGTAAACTGGCAGGATATCGCTGACGGAATTTTGAATTTCATTACAAGACTGTAAATTGCCAACACGAAATATTTTTAACCGTGATAAATAAAGTGATGATTTTGGGAAAATGAATGCTAAAAATCATATTTTTAAATTAATGCTTCATTTAGTAAATGTAATAAAGTTATAGACTTAATTTATTAATTTGACGAGTTAACAACAAGTTTTTGTGTTAACATGACACACGATATCAATGTCAACATCATTGATATATTATGTCTAGCACACAATTGAACATATGATGATAGATAATATTTAGCATGCGTTAGTATTATAACCCCAAACAAAATTTAGAATACTGGATGGATGCAAAAACCGTTAGAGCAGCAATCTATACTAGGGTATCGACTGAAGATCAAGCCAAAGAAGGATTTTCACTCGATGCACAACTTGATAAACTTAGATCTTACTGCAAGGCAAGAGATTGGGAGATCGGAGGAGAATATATAGATGATGGATACTCAGGAAGATACATTAAACGTCCGGCTTACAAGCAAATGATGGAAGCGCTAGACAAATGGGACATTCTTCTAGTGATCAAAATGGATAGGATCCACAGAAATTCTAAAAATTTTATGTTAATGATGGAAGAACTAAAAAAACAGAAAAAAGAGTTTGTCTCAATGACAGAATCACTTGACACATCAACAGCCATGGGGCGATTTGTCATGGATATTATTCAGCGTATTGCACAACTTGAATCTGAACAAATCGGCGAACGAGTATATGTTGGAATGGAACAAAAAGCTAAAACAAATAGCGGCATGCTAGGGTTTAATATACCCTATGGCTACAACTATATTGATGGAAAATTGATCGTCAATCCGGATGAATCCAAAAATGTTAAAAATATTTTTGAAATGTATCAAAAAGGCCTGAGTATGAAAAAAATATCTGAGGATCTCAACTTAAGGAACATCCAAACCAAATTGAATAAAACTTGGGGCGCTCAGACGATATCTCTAATTCTAAAAAACCCTTTATATTGTGGGTATCTGCACTGGGAAGATTATTTAAATCCTGGCGATCATGACCCAATAATAGAAAAAAATGTTTTTAATGATGTACAACAAACTATTCAAAGGAAAAACATTAAAACAACTCATAACTCAAAGATTTTTATAATTGAAGATTAATCAAATATGAGAAAAAATGATTTTTCGCAATTGGTAAAAAACCACTCTCAAAAGAACTGACTACCAATGCAAAAGATGCTGGTCAAGGCATAACCTGGAGTTTCATCACAAAACTCCTCTGTTTCACTGGGGGATAAATCATCCGCTGACGACTATATAGTCTTCCGCCATAATCGCCATTATCTCATATAGATGCAGTCAAGAAGGGCATGAAAAAAGAGGGTATCTTGGTTTTAATACCCATCATGGTTACGAATATGAAGATGATATTTTAAAAGTCTTACAAAATGAGTCGGATGATTTAAAATCTATTTTACTCTCAGCATTTATCAGGAGAAAGCATGGGTTAAATTGTAATAATGCTTAATTCTAGTAAAATTCCTACAAAAAGAGGGGGTTTTGGACGAAAAAAGGCTATTTCTACAATATTAAAAAATTCAGTGCATTGTGGATACCATCAATTCGAGGGAAAAATATCAAAAAGCAATCATTCAAAAATTATTGATACGGATACATACCACAAAGTTCAAAGTTTAATTGCTGAAAAGGGCGGTAGACCAAAAAGTTATGATTTTAACAAAAAATAGATTATAATGGCTTTTTATCAAGTTCGGTCTGCCGAAGTTGATAATATTAGATAAGGAGGAGGCGCATTGTTTTAGGTGTTTCTCTCCTTGTGACAGCAGAGAAACTTAATTTCTTTGTTTGTCGATTCTCCTTAAAGATCACTGAATCCAGAGGAGATTACATGATTGACTGATATTTTTTATTTAATGTTCGTGTCACAATTATTCATGCTAGCTTTTATCTATCGATGTTTTTGTTGACCATGATAATTGTTATCAATTGTTTGAATGACATTCTCTATCACAAAAATTATGATATAAATTAGCACGATATGTAAAATTAAGTATCCACATTAATTAATAATGTGAATAATTTAACAAGATTTACAAAGTTATTGTGCCATCTAAACATTCGTAAAAAAATATTATGATATGAAAGAAATATTTATATTGTTAATCATTGGCACAGTACTTTTGAGTAAAAATAAGTTAAACAGTTTAATAATTAATATAGTTACATGATAGTCTTAACAAAGACATTGTTGCTAGTTTAATTAAGCAAAACTTTTAATAATAACTACGAATTTATGAGGGAATTAGAATGTTTATAGTAATAGTTGGGGCAGGTGGCATCGGAAAAAGACTAACCGAAATGGCTATTAAAGAAGGAAAACATAATGTTATCGTCATCGATAAAAATCAAGAGCGATGCGAAGAAATCGCTAGAAAATATGATGCGGTAGCAATAAATGCAGATGCAACACAGGAGGACACACTTGACGAGTCAGAAATAAAAAAAGCAGATGTGCTAGTTACTACAACAAAAGATGACGCAGTGAATCTTATGGTTATATCTCTTGCAAAAAACAAAGGCGTCAAACATTTAGTATCCGTGGTTAATCAAGAAGAAAGCAAACCCATGTACATAGAAAAAAACGTAAAAACGGTAAAAAGCCCTAATGTTGTAATGGCTGAGCAGCTCTATAAATCCATTAAGCATCCAACTGTTGAAGAATATATGAATGTTGGAAAATATGCCGAAATATTTCGTATACCCATAGCTCCAGACTCAAAATTCTCAGGGAAAACCATAAAGAAAATTGGTTTACCCAAAAAAAGTCTAATAGTGGCCATTGAAAGAGATCATAAATTCATCATTCCTACAGATGATGTAGAATTATTTTCAGGAGATAAGGCAACCATTTTGGCACATAAAGATCAGGTAGATAGAGTCGCAGCACTATTCTCAGGGTAAATTGTCAACTAGAAAATATCTTAAACTTTAATCAAAGCTGGTTTGTAACTCTCTACTCCATGCTTTTTGTCTTTTTAGTTACAGCGGGTTTCGTAAAGCATATTGACCAAGATGAAGATTTCCTCCAAAACACTATAAAATGAATTATGTTTCAAAGTAAAGTATGGGTGGTGCCGACTGGTTCAAAAAAGCAATTATTTATCACATATTGATAGATCGGTTTGCAGGTTATTCCTCCACAAAAAACTGGGATAAACCAATTTTTATTGGGGGAAATCTAAGAGGGATAGTTAAAAAACTACCTTATCTTAGAAAACTTGGCGTTAACACACTATGGATATCTCCATTCTATAAAACCAGTGCATATCATGGATACCATATAATAGATTTCTATCAAATTGATCCACACTTTGGCACCACTGAAGATTTAAAAAAACTCATAAAAACAGTTCACGAGAACGGCATGCACATCATTGCAGACTTTGTACCAAACCACTGCTCAAAAAACCATCCGTTCTTTAAGGACACGCAAAACAACAAAAACAGCGAATATAAAAAATGGTTCTACTTCACCAACTGGCCCAGTGAATATCTACGTTTCCTAAGCATAAACGATCTGCCAAAAATAAATCTTAGTTACCCTCCGGCAAGAGAACACATAATAAATGCCGCGAAATATTGGCTCAGTTACGGATTGGATGGTTACAGACTTGACCATGTTATAGGACCTTCGCATGATTTTTGGAAGCAATTCAATTATGAAATAAAAAAAGAGTGCCCCAAAGTTGTTTTAATTGGAGAAGCCTGGATGCTGGGGATTAAATTTAGTGAACTCAAAACAATAAATATTAAATGGAAGTTTTTAAAATGGCTTTTTGGAGCATCTTCTGACAGTCTTTTGAAAGAGTATGTTGGAGAACTTGATGGAGTACTAGATTTTAAGTTTCAAGAAATGATTAAGGAGCATATCGCCTGGGATGCTTCAGACTGGGCAAAGCAAAAATTGTATAGGAAAATTAAACTTCATTATAAAAAATATCCAGATAATTACTTTTTATCTACATTTTTAGACAATCACGATATTAATAGATTCCTATTTGAATGCAAAAACGATAAAGAAAAACTCAAACAAGCAGCAAAG
>DAOWHD010000009.1 GCA_030641605.1 Thermoplasmata archaeon | reverse complement strand
TTGTTTTTATATGCAGCAAGGACAAAAGATTCGGGATTTTTTCCATGTTTTTCTAAGTATTTTCCCATTTCGATTATGAATTCTCTTGATGAATATGCTTTAGGTGTCATTGAATCAGCAATTTTTTTTATCGTTATGTCGCAGATGCGCAAGTCATCCTCATCAATAAACGTATCATAAATTCTGTCGATTGACAGTTTCCTTAGTTCGTTGTCATCTACATCTGTAAATCCCCGATAGTGGTGAAATCCTAATCCTTCGAAGAAATCTTGATCAACTACAATTGCACCAGTTGAAACAATAATGTCGACCATATTGTGTTTAATCAAATCAACAATAATATTTTTCATGCCTGCACTAATTAGCGAACCAGCCAAACAAAGAATAACTGAGCAATCTTTGTCCTTAAGCATCATATCGAAAATCTTGCACGCTCGTGCGAGATTTCTTGATTGAAACGCCATGTGATCAAATGAATCGATGAGAGGAACGCTGTTAAATGCTTTAATGTCTATGTGTTGAATTTTTTGTTTAAGCAGATTCTCCTTTTTGTATTTCATATTTGATTCCTAAAGCGGATATTTTCACATACCTTTTCTATTTTTCTACAGTAAGATTTAAACCAGGTTTTTCTCTATCCGTTTTCCGTATGCATGAATGGGCACTAGCTGAATCAATACTTGTTGCAGCGGTCGAAGCAGCTGAAAAAGAAAAACTAAAAACAATCATCGAGATCAAGATAAGTATAGGCGAGTTGCAGCAGATAGAACAGGATATTTTTGAGTTCGCTCTTGGCGAAATTATCAAATCTCAGGGTGGAAAATTGAAAAACGTAAAAACTATTATTGAAACTGAAAAAAGCACATTGAAATGCAAAAACTGTGAACATACATGGGATTTTAGTGATATGAAGAAAAAACTCAATGAAGATGAATCAGAAGCAATACATTTCATTCCTGAGGTTGCTTTTGTCCATACAAGATGTCCAAAATGCGGCAGTCCAGATTTTGAAATTATGTCGGGGCGAGGAGTTTCAATAATATCGATCAGAGGAGAAAGGTAGAGAACTATGGAAGCCAGGGTTAGTGTTATAGAAAAACGATTGAAAAACATTAAAAGAATTATTTCTGTAGCAAGCGGAAAAGGTGGTGTTGGAAAAAGCCTTGTCGCGTCTAGTCTGGCATTGAATCTGGCAAATAAGGGCTACAACGTTGGTCTGTTCGATCTTGATTTATATGGTCCTTCTTCACATGTAATACTCGGCGTAAAAGGACAGGGGTTCCCGGAGGAGGAGAAGGGGATAATCCCTCCAAAAGTTCATGGTATAGGCTTCATGTCGGTTGTCTACTTCACAGAAGACAAACCTTCTCCTTTTAGAGGAATTGATGTTTCAAATATTATTATTGAACTTCTAGCCATTACACAATGGGGTTCGTTAGATTACCTTGTTATCGATATGCCGCCAGGCATAGGAGATGAAACGCTGGATGTCATTCGTCTTATCAAAAAAAGTGAATTTCTTGTGGTTTCCACACCTTCAAAAGTTGCACTAGCTGCAGTGAGCAAACTTCTGAAGTTGTTAAAAGAGTTGAAAATCCCAATCATTGGCGTTTTAGAAAACATGGCCATGACAAAATCTTCATTCATTCAAAATGAGGTCGGTAAGCTGGGTTTGCCTTATCTCGGCTCGATATCCTTTGACAAAAATCTTGAGGAATCGATTGGAAAGCCAGATAGACTTTTAGACGCCGATTTTATGAAAGATTTAGACAAAATATTAGAGGGAATTAATCTTTAAAATGACAGAAGAATTGCTTTCTGTGATGAAAGGTAGCTATCTTTTGATCGTTGAACTAAAAGACGATATGTTTATATCAATTGGTAAGAAAGGAAAGAAACGTTTTGGCAAAGGCAATTACGTGTATGTAGGATCAGCATTAAATGGATTAGAACAAAGAATACAACGACATCTAAGAGCCGATAAGAAAATGCATTGGCACATTGACTATCTATTAAAACATGCAAAGATTACAGATGTGTTTTACAAGAAAAGCGTGCACAAAGAAGAATGTGACATTGCAAAATCATTGGATGAACATCTACCGTCAATCAAGGGATTTGGTTGTAGCGACTGTAAGTGTGAAAGCCATCTTTTTTATGGATCTAAAGAGACTATTCGGCATGTTGTCGATAAATTAGAGATGCAACGGCATCCTAATGCAAAGATTTAAAACTCTGTTTCTTTATATGTAACGCGTGGGAGAAAAATGGTTGCCGTTGTGTATACCACAATAGATAGCGAGCAAGACGCAAGAAAGATCGCTCACCTTCTGCTTGAAGAACAGATTGTTGCCTGTGTTAATATAATTCCAAATGTAGAATCGATATATAGATGGAAGGGGAACATCGAAGAGAAAAAAGAATTTATTCTTATTGCAAAAACAGCAGATGACAACGTAGCAAAGGCAATAAAGAGAATAAAAGAATTTCATACTGATGAGTTGCCTGATGTTATTACTATGCCGGTTACTGGTGGTCTTGAGGAATATCTTGAGTATGTAGATCGAGAGACAGAATGAAGTTTATATCGCTGCTATCCAGTGGCATAGATTCCCCAGTTGCTACACGCCTTCTTTCAAAAAAAGCAGAGGAAATAATTCTTGTTCATGCAGATGGCAGGCCTTTTACCGATGATAGGGAACTTACTAATTTTGTTTCTATTGCCAAGCATCTTAAAAAACAAATTCCTTGCAACGTTAAAACATATGTTATACCTCATGGACCTGCCCTTTCTGCATACAGGCAAAGCGGAAATAAAAGGTTTACATGTGTGTTTTGTAAACGCATGATGCTAAGGTATGCAAAAAAACTTGCTGATAAAGAACATGCTGAGGCCGTTATTGTGGGAGATTCGCTGGGGCAGGTTGCCTCTCAAACATTACAAAATATAGGGGTTATTGAACAGGCAATAGATATCCCTGTTTTGAGACCTCTGATTGGGCTAGATAAGGAAGATATAATACGTGTTGCCAAAGAGATAGGCACCTATGATCTGTCTATTCTACCCTCTGTAAGTTGTACTGCTGTACCACGAAAACCCGCTACAAAAGCAAAACTTGAGGACGTATTATCTGAGGAAAAGAAAATAGATGTTGACGAAATAGCTAAACAGGCAGTGTTTAAGGCAGAGCTAATCTCCCTTTAAATCTGTTTTTTCCAACCAGCCTGAAACGGCTTGTTCCCTTATGTCGAATTTTTTAACATAGGGCTTTATATCTAACACAGGAGCACCGTCTATGGCATCTAGTCCTTTTACTTTTAGAATATTATCTTTCCTTTCGACTAATTTGACAGTACTGTGGGCTATTGGGTTTGGTCTGTGTGGCGATCTTGTGGTGAACAGACCATGTGGAATATCATCCCATGGGGTATTCACATACAGGGAATATCCTTTGGATTTATGCAACCAATAAAAGACATGAATGTGTGAAAAATCTTCAATGTCCTTTAGGCCCTGTTTGTATTCCTCATATATTTCTATTTCTGATATTTCTTTGTTACACCGACGCGGCACATCTGAAGTTAATTTATAAGGTGAATGAATTATTCCAATTATTTTGAGATTAACTGGCAAAGTTTTCAATTTTATAACTCCCTTCGCCTTCTTTTATAAGCTCCATTTTGTCTAAAGGATTTGTTGCTGGCTTTTGACTTGTATAGACAGATATTGTGTTTAGCCCATGAAACATTTTTTCGTTTTTCTCCAGTTCATCTTTTGGCAAAGGCGCTACGTCACAAGGTCTAAGAGGAGTATTAATTTGTACTTCGTCTGGTTTTATTTCTCGTGATAGTTCTGCTAGCTGGGATGCACATTCTTTGTTTTCATTCATAAACATTATTTGAATAGCAAACTTTCCTTTGAATTTTTTTCTCATTGTTTTGATGCCTTCAAGAGTTTTTTCAAAGGTCACTCCTTCTGCAGGTTGATTTATCTTCCTGAACATTTTCTCATCTGGTGCATCTAATTTTGCGACTATGATATCAAGTCTACCTAGGCTGTCTCGTACATCTTTTTCACATAATAGTGTGGAATTTGTCAGTATTGCAATTGGCAAATCTGTTGATTTTCGGATGATTGTTATAGCTTCATCCATGTTGTTTGCTAATGATGGTTCGCCCATTCCGGAAAGAGTGATTACATCAGGTGTTGTTTGCTTGAGAGCATGTTGCAACTCAGTTTTTAGTTTTCCTATGGGGATAAACGATTCACGGTTCTTGGTTAGTTTTTCTGGGTCTTCAAGTTGGCAGTATATGCAGTCAAAGGAACATATTCTATTGGGGGAACAGATAAGATCTACGCCAAGAGATTTACCAAGTCTCCATGAGGCCACTGGCCCATATACGATTTTCATAACAGTAAAAAAGAATAATTTCCATTATATTTAATATTGCTTCTTTGTGTATAAAATCCTTTTAATTTTTGGTAAAATGGAAAGCTTTAAAAACCCTAATGACATACAATATAGTGTAGATTTACATTTTGGGTATACAATATGTTGTACCTTAAGCCTATCTGGAGAGAATGAAATGGAATGTCCATATTGTCATCATATTGAAACAAAAGTCACCGACTCGCGAGATACAGGGAGCTTCACAATTCGTAGAAGACGTGAGTGTCTGAAATGCAATAGACGATTCACTACCTATGAGTATATTGAGATGACGCCGGTGTATATTATAAAGAAGGATGGAAGAAGAGAAAAATTTGACAGAAGCAAACTCAAAAAAGGTGTTATGAAGGCATTGGAGAAACGCCCAGTATCTCATGAAAAAATTGAGGAGATAATCAATTCTATAGAAGAGAAAGTACGAAGAACTGGCATGGAGGAAATTGAGAGTTCGGCAATTGGGGAATA
>DAOWHD010000082.1 GCA_030641605.1 Thermoplasmata archaeon | reverse complement strand
TATAACTCTCCATCATTTTTTAAATAATGAAAAAATTATAGATTTTTGGTTTTCAGTCGTTTAACTTCTCTTTTGAAAAAACCTTTAAAATTAGTAACTTCTAAAAAATCATTTAATTTATCCTTATCAATTTTACATTCAGATAACTTCTTAACATCAAATTCATCTTTCCAGATTTTACTGTTGATATATTCTCTATCCAATCGTGAAGTCCTCAGATGTTTCAAATCGTATCTTCTATCACATAACGCTTTCATTTTATAGATCAACAGCAATTCAATTTGTGGAACCTGTAAGGTGACGCCTTTTTGTTGTATGTTCCATTCTTTATAATGTTTCACCGTTAATCTCCATGGAATCTCAATATTTTTATCTTCATGTAATATGTTTTTATCAGACAGCGAACAGGCATCCAACATTACTTTTTCTACTCCTTTCTGCGTTCTTATTTCTTTGTAAAAACTTTTTGAAAACAATCCCTCCTCCTTATATCCCATTGCGGAATAATAAGGAAGCAATACCTTTTCTTTACTTTCCCTTGTGGGAAACACTATATCTATATCCCGTGAGCCAAGTGATTGCACATAAGAATATACTGCCCAACCTCCAATCACAACAGGAAAGTAACCATATTGTTTGTTGATCCATTTTGTAAGGGTTATCAATTCTTTAAAAGAAGCCTCAGTTAACTCTGTGTAATACCATTCATTCAAATTTAATACCCCAAAGCTGTTCAAATAAGTCCTTTACCACATATGTTTTTCCATCACAGGTCATATCAATAACAGTCCTAAGTTTAGATGTTACACCGTTGACAACATCATCTCTAAAATTCATATCTGGAAGATAAACCTCCAAATTAAGCACCCCTCCACTATACGGCTTAAATATATTCTTAATCAGATCCGGTTTCTCATGATAAATACATATTCGGCCGCTTCTAAAATAACGTGAATAGATATCCAATGCACTATCAAGACATAAAACACTTTCTTTAGGTAGATTTTCCATAATTTTTTGTTTTTCTCCACGAATAGGAATTCTGAAGACTAACAAATCTTTCATATTTCGAAACAATGGAAATACAGATATTATTCCCGCTGGATCCACTATTTGATATTTATGGTTGTTTTTTTCTACAAAGTCCCTTGTTATCAACCAATTAACCACCTTATTTATCTGCCCTAAGGAACATCCAGTTTTGTTGTGGATATCAGTCTGAGAAAAATCTTTGGATAGTAAGATATATCTAATTACTTTATATGTTACATTTGACGTGACATTCATAATAAACACATATTTTCGCTATTTAATGAATTTTTCGCTATTTAATGAAAATTTTATTATCCTTTCCTTTTTTGAATCCACCCATGCAAAGTATTTCATTTATTCAAATGATGATCCATTTATCTTCCTCTTCTCCAGCTTCCAACAGAGCCTTTGTTAGACTTTCCTCACCACACCCTTTAGACATCTGATCAATCTTTTGAGCCATTTCTAAGCCCTTTTTCAGCCGTTTAAGCTCTTTAGAGTGTACAGCACATAGTGCACATAGTGCCCAAATTAGGATTAAAATCAACCTTCATAAAAAGCCACTACGAATCCTTTTTTGGGTATTTCATCAGTATAAAAATGATATGCATATTTGTCTTTTGTTTTTTTCACATTTCTTCATTCAATTATTTTCCAATACCCGCCTTTTGCCGGCCCAACTCTTTTCAATCCTCCTTTTTTAGGGAATCGACAAAAAAATAACGAAGGAATCGATATTACCATAAACACTTTTGTATTTATCAATACTAGTCGGTTTTATGGAAAAAGATAAACAAGAATTAAAAAACAGTATTATCACATCTTGTAAAAATCAAGGGTGGCACAGGATTTTGTATGCGGGTATTGTTGGAAGTGCTCTAGCAACTCAGAGGAAAAACGACATTGATATTGTAGTGATAACAGACTGCCATCCAAAGATGCCTTGCATGTTTCATAATGGGAACATTTCCTTGCTTGTTCTTTCTGAGTCCTGGTTACATTACAGCAAACACCGTGAAGAACCTACAGGGCTTGTTCCATCAGTTCTTTTCAAATCAATTGAACTCTCTCAACCAGTTATCGGATGCAAAGACTATGTTACTCTTCCAACAATACTGGCTTGTGACGCTGATTGGATAAACATCAATATTAAGAAAGAAAGATATGAGAAAATCGATCGTAAAAATTATTTGATTGCTCTTTTATTTGATAGATTACTCCAGATATCCCCAGATGCATTACTGTATGATTTTGATAATATTCGCATGGCAAAAAACATTGGTGCCCTTGATATAGCAAACGCATTATATGACATTTATACCAAAAAGGAAATAATCGACATATAAAGTAGCACTTACGGTTTTTTAGTACTAGATTGCGTGTGAATATACGTATCATATTCTTTTTCTTCAAGTGTCCGACGAACAACATGAGGAATAGTATTCAACAATAGCCCCATAAGCAAGGCAAGAGCGCCTACCATAAGCAAAACACCTGTGATAAGTGCATAACTAATTGGGAACACACCAGTTTGATTGTACAATTGAAACGTAAGAATCGCCCAGAACACACTAGACATCGCCAATACAAACCCTGGGACGCCGATAAACAACAATGGCCGTTTCTCAGCAACTAGCCACAATACATAGCCTAGAACACCAAAGCCATGTGAAGTGGGCGTCTTTGTTGAGGTGACATCAGAGTTGCCGATGCTTTGATATTTACAGGAAATATGTGTATTGACGACATTTAGGCCGAGACTGCTTGCAATCATAAGTTGCTCACTTTCTGTGCTAAAGCCTCTGCCTTTGAGTCTTGGAGTGATACCACTCATTGCTTTTTTATTAAATGCACGAAAACCACTTTGACTGTCAGTGAGAAAGCCGTCGTTACCAAAACTTGTCGTGTAGTCGAGCACTCGTTTTCCAACACGTCGCCATCTTGGCATCTCGGTATCTTCCCCATAACGTGTCCCAATGGAAATATCTGCTTTTTCTCCATTTTTGCCAGTAAAAAGATTGTCTAAAACGTTTGGTATTTCATCAGCATCGTGTTGACCATCACCATCTAGGGTTACAACATGTTCAAAATCGTTGTCTAAAGCATACTGAAAACCAGTTTTGATCCCAGCACTTTTGCCCAAATTCTTTTTATGGGAAAGAACTGTTGCACCTGCATCTCTTGCAATTTTAGTGGTTTGATCACTGCTCCCATCATCGATTACTAAGACTTCATCAACGTATCGTCTAGTTTTAAGAACAACACTTCCTATGGCTGCTTCCTCGTCAAAGCAGGGAATAATAGCAAGAGTACAGTTGATATGTTGTTCATGGCCTGGGTCATCACCTGCCATAAAATTATCTTTGAAAGGGGAAAGATTTTGCATGGATCTCTCATCCCCTCTGTTTGACAAAATGGTGTTAAAAGAATCTGTTTTACGACTTGTAGTTAGTTTCGTATCAACTGTAGAATCTATTGAAGACAGTATATCCTCCTTGTTTTCAGAATTAAAATTTTTAGCTCTTTTTTCAGTCATAATCTTTTCATCCCTCACCACTCATTTTGGCAACTCACATCAAAAATCTATCAATCTTTCTAAAACTACCTCATCTAATAGCCTCTTATCATCCAACCCTAAGATCGTCAATTCAATCTATTGAACATATGAATCAATTATACTTTCATGTAAACTACAATATTTTTTAATTGTCTTTACAAAAACCTCTTTTTGTGCAGAACCAGCAGTACCATATAAATCATCAAAATACTCATATGATTCCAGTTCTTTTACCACAAGACGCTTTTGGATTTGTGTGAGCAATTGACCCTTTGCTATTTTGGAAAGAATATTTATCCAATACCCCATTTTTCTTGGTCTATCATCAGAAATATTTTGTATACATCCGCAAAGTGTACACCAATGATGAAGTGCTGCATCAGATCTGCCACTGTTGCCTGTATTTCTAGTATCATTTGATACCGTTCCATAAGTAGGAAGCCATATTCTCTCCTCCCTACCGCAGCTTTCATGTTGACATTTTACCATTAACTTTCCTCACCTTTCAACCAAGATATCTAAGAGCTATTACATTTATAAATGATTTCCTTATCCCCTCAGCACCAATCTTGTCAAATCCAGTTGTATCACATTAATTTCTTTATATAGCTCCTGTTAATACAACCAAAAAAGACAATATTTTCCACATTTATAAAGATGGTGATTTAATCCAAAATTTTAACGGAATAATAGTGGCATCGTAGATAGGCAAATATTGGCCCAAAAATCATTTTTGGCATCAATATCATATTTTCAATATGGGGCACTTCCATCAACTTTGATTGGCATCCAGCAAACGTGCCTTACGAGTTATAGATAGCAACATTGATGATGTTTTCCCACATTTGACATTTTTACATCTTGTTACTTTTTCTGAAAATCTTTATATATCCTGATTGACAAACCCTACCGTGCTGGATAGTCTCGTGGTACTATCTATCGTGGTGAGACAGGATGAAAGGAAGGGCACTTAAAGTCACAGCATTGCTTGCAATATTTATGCTTGCGGAAATTAATATTGCCGCACACATTCCAGCACGTGAATCATTAGAAAACAATTTAGAACAGATAATAGTCGTAGGAAAAGATGAAGGGGAATATGAAACTATACAAGAGGCAGTCGACAATGCACCAGAAGGGGGCACAGTACTCGTCAAAGCAGGGAACTATAATGAAATAATTGATATAAAAAAGGCAATCTATCTAATAGGAGAAAATAAGGAGACTACCATAATAAATCCCATCTCGGAAAAAAACAAACACGCAATCCGCCTTGGGGCTCCAGGAGCAATAGTTAAAAACCTAAGCATTAAAAATGGGGCTCCAGGCCTATACACCACAGGAGTTCGCATGTCTGCCTCAAAAACAGAAATACATAATTGTAACATATATGGCACTCCAGTAGGTATTGCTATATGGACATCAGATAACATTATAGACAGCTGCACTTTTTGGGAATGCAAAGATGAAGGAATCGCACTCATTGGAAGTCAGCATTCAAAATGCAATAACAACACAATCACAAACTGCACGTTCTATGATAATTGTGATGGTATTGAACTACAATACTCATCAAATAACACCATTGATAACTGTGAATTCTTTAGAAGCACACACACAGGAATTGACGCCATTGCATCCTCAAACAACGATAACACGATATCCAACTGCGAAATTCACGACAACGCAGTTCACGGAATATACCTCTCAGGATCCTCTAGAAACAAAATAACCGCCTGCTCAATTTCAAAAAACACTGACGGAAACATAGTAATGAATAAAAATTCCTTTGACAACGTGATAGAGGAAAAGGTAGAAACCAATCCAGAAACCAATAAAGAAGCAAGTAACACAAGTCAAATAATAAAAGAAGTAAAGGAAGTTGTTCAAACATACCATCAATCAAACGAGGAGATTTCGCAAAAGAGCAGCATCGTCAGCAAGATCCTTGCCATCATATCTAACCTAATATCATCTTTGACTAAGTTTACAGAGTGAACGAATTTCAAAAAAAATTACCAATAGTTACTTTTTCAAGGTCCATTCCTTGTTATTAAGTACGGCATACGTTAGTTACAAAAAATCAATACGGTTGAAAAACGTCTTCATTTTTGTTGATCTGTTACTGCCAACATAAATAATCCAGATATAGCAGCTACAACAAAAAGAAACATATCGCCTACAGCATTTGATAATATAATCCCAATAATTCCCCCTATCGAACAAATTGACCCAATAGATGACATCACCACTTTTTTCAACATATTTTCCCATTACTACAAATAATAACTACTATTTTAACATTTACATTGTTTTTACGTTAATTAACGATATATAAAAATGATTTTATAAAAAATATTTTGACAGAATTCGTGCTGCGGATATAAAACAAAAGTTATAAGTTCCATTAGCTCATTCATTTCCACATTGGGAGTGGGAAAGTAGATGGAGAACACGGATGGAATATACATAAAGCTTGAACTATACAAAGATAAAGGCCCAGGATTTACAATAGTGACACATTTCAATCCTAATGCACCAAACTTTTTCAAAGAAGGAGAAAATTATTCCTGGACGCCGACAACAAAGGAAAGAGCCTTTATAAGTGAAGCATTTGAACTCATTTCAACTGATAAGAGTGAAGATCCCAAGGAAAAAAACATCTTCAAATTTTCAAACAGCAAACCAGCCCCAGAGAACACATCCAGCAATGCAGAGGAAAAACCAGTCGATTTACAACCTTTTGAAAAATCAAACGAAGTAGCAGATCCTATTAAAATAACAGCAAAAATTGGAGATTTTGATAGCAACGCAGGTAAAGAGGAGGAAGTGGCCATCACCAAATCCGATAGTAAAGCAATTGATGAGGCATTAAAAAGACACGAAATAAAATAGGGATATCTGAGGACGACAAAGGAAAAATCATTGAAAGGATACTAAGTGAGAAAAAGAGATACTAATAATAGTCTCTAAGAATTGTTGTTTTTACACGCAAAAAATTATTTTCAACAAACCGAATAAAAATAAAAAACCATATTATTGTGCGGTCAACTCTCGGTACTCATAATAATGTAATGAAGAAAATATAGAATAATATCAGATTAAACAATTTTTTTTAGAGCCATTTCTAATGCAACTCATTTTTTGAAGTCTGTTCAAATCGATAAGGTCTATGATAATGGTATTCTCAATTCTTTAGAGGACCCTGTTCCATTTCCTCTTTATTTTCATCAAGAGCCATTTGCTCCATGATGAATTTAATGGTAGATTTAGGTATACCCTTTCTGAAATGTTTTATCCTATCAGGAT
>DAOWHD010000006.1 GCA_030641605.1 Thermoplasmata archaeon | reverse complement strand
GAAAGACCAAATGCACCCTGAATATAGTTTTCAATCATCTTTTTATACCACTTAAGATCGATTTCTCCAACATCCTTTAAAAGGTCCATGGGGTACATGTAATCAATTGGTTTTACGCCGCTTTTTGATGGTTTTGCAATGCCTGGAAGTGGTTTTTTTGTTACTACAAACTTTAGTTTAATGCGGGATTTTATTGGTTGGCCAAGAAGTTTTTCTAATGCTGTGGCACGCTTTCCGAAAGTCGACATCGAGTCATCTTGATTTGTCTTATATTGTTTTGCAGGTTTGACTGATTGAATCAAGGTTAGGTCATCAATATCTACTTTTGATAGATCAAGATTTAACAGTATCTCCTTTGTTTTACTCTTTATGCTGTTTCTTACATCATTTCTTGCTTCTTTTTCATCCGTCCAATATGGTTTTTCCTTAAGGACATTTATCATTATTTCCTTAAGCACCTTACGTGCAATGTTTGCTTTATCGGAGCCCTTGAAATTATTTCCCTTTGTATTCATCTCGATTTTGCCATCTTTTTCATCGAAGATGAGGTAGTTTTTATGTTTTACAAACACCATGGCATCATGGTACTCAGGTTCTAATTCAAACTTTGGATAGTCTAACTCCTTTTGCCATTTACTATTGCATTCTTCAATTGCAGATACCGCATCCTCTGGAGATGTTAGCCACTTAACATCATCTGGCAGGTTTTCAACTCCAAGTGCTTTTGCAAAACTAGGAAGCTTTGCGATAGAACGAGAGCAGCCCATATAAATACCATCTGTGTCTCCATAAGTAACACGAATACCTTTTTTTTGCAACATTTGCAGTGTTTCATCAAGAATAACCTGCCCCTTTGTGGTAATAGCACCAGCGCCCCACAAATTAAACTGCCGACCAGAAACATTAGGAGCACTAAGGATGCCATGTGTCCCAGCATTTCGAGCTCCTTTCACACTTTGATACATCATCTTCAGTCGTTTTAACTCTCCAGAATCACCGGAAGATTTCACCTGTTGCAACTCATTTTTGATCTGCTGAATCATACTCATAATACCTGTCATCGCGCAATTAACAACACCAGGTTTTTTATCAATTCTAATGCCAATCATAACCCCCTTATCAGCAAATCCTTCCCGTTCGGTAATTTTACGCCATTTCACATCCACGTTTTCAAAAAATTTCTGTGGTAATTTCTTAAACCATACCCACATGTCAGGTGTATCGTCCTTAGGGCAAAGTCGAACAGTGTCAGCACCAATATTTAATGCTTTTAAAATCGTAGGATACATTGCTCCAACATCAGCAATCACTACCTTATACCAGGGAATAAAATGGGAATTTGCATCTTTATCTGGTTTAATGGTCATTCCACCTGGCATATGATAATTTATGCGCTCATCAGCATCTTTTGCATTTTCATTAAAAACAACATATGGATACAGCGTCCATTCAGGCATCTCCTCACCATATTTGAGGACACGAACAAATTCTTTGGATAGTTGATCCCTTTTTTGTTTTGCCTGGGACACAATTTCTTCTCGACTGGTGCATCCACTGAAATGAGTGAGCAAATCCTTACAAATAGAGCTTACTCGGCATGTTGCAGGAATAATTTTTTTCTGTATGCTCCCGCGAAGGAGCGCCATATGATCCCACATGTTAACAGCACCAGATGACAGCAACGTCTCAAATGGCATGCATGTGGTAAATGAAAGTGGTAAAGCCTGTTGAATGAGATTAAGTGTTACGCCCATCTGTTCTATGACGTCATGCTTGTTATATTTGAGAGTTCTATCATCTATCTTCATTTGAGAAGGTGTGAGAATAATCCTATCTTTAACACCTACGCCAAGAAAAGGAGCAACTGCTTTTAGGCTAAACGAATCTAAAAATGAATAAAATTTTCGTGTTGCAGGGTATGTATCAAAACTACAGGGATAAAAGTTTACAACTTCAGATCCAACCCCAAAATGAAATGATCTATCTTTCCTGCTGAATCTATTGATAAAATCTTGAAACGTTTTTCTCTCGTCATCTGAAAGACGGGATTGATGGATGTTTAGTATCCAATTTATTCTATTATATATCTGTAGGTTGTCAAAACCTGCTATGTTATGCCCGGATATAATGTCGTAATTCATGAGTAGTTTACAGAATTTATAGAGATTTTCTATCTCCTCATCGATATTACGTGAAATAAGTTGTTTAATCTCTATATCTTCTGAATGGGTGGGGCAATCTATAATATCAAAACTGAATTCCTCGTTCTCCAGGTTTTTATTCGATTCAAAGGTTATATCAAAATCAGTATGCCCTATAATGTCTATGGGAACGTTGCTCTTTTCTTGTTCGTACTGTGTGGTTTCAATATCATAGACTAAAACATTTAATTTTTCCTTTTTACCACTAGAATCAAAAATCCATGTTTTTCCTTCTGCTGCTAGATCTATAAGTGCTCTTTGATGGTATGGAATGTCATGTTCGGCAGTATAGAACCCATGGTTGAAAAATAGGTAATCGCTCACCTCTGGAACAAAATATGATTGTTTGGTATAAACCCTAAATACATTTCTTTTTTCATTGTACCTCCAGAAGCTTCTATAACTTTCAACATCTCCTATCTTTTCTATTTTTGATAGATTGCTTTTATCTGATGTGTTGTTTTTCCATTTATTAAGTAGTTCCTTTCGGGCAGACTCTATGTTTCTTTCTTTTGGACAGAAAGCCAGAAAATATGGTCTGTGATAATCAGATACGGGTTTTGGTTGTTTATTATGTATGTATAGAAAATCAGGTGAAATTCCAAGTAACATGTCGGTCATAGCTATCAATCCCCCAATATAATTGGATGAACACCTCAATGTGTTGTCTGTACTTAAATTATTAGAATGATGAGTAAGTGACAATAATTGAATTTTTTACGGAGCAGTTGGCAATGTTTCGTTTGATGTTTTAGTAGATTCAAATATCTGTGAGTTCCCAAAGGCTGCACCAAAATTACTATCTTTTCTCCTCTTTACTGTACCTTCTTCAACCGGAGTTCAAACAAAATAATTGATTTTGAATATTTTTTGTCATTTGATTTGAAGTAAAATGGGAGGGAATAAGTGTAAAGTTCTCTGCTTAGAATAAAAAAGAACTAGCAGAAACCAATACACCATTCTGTGGGTTGAAATATAAATCTACTATTTATAATTTTCTGAAGATATATAGATGCCATTTGCTCATGAAGGAGTAGGGGGAAACAATGTATTAACCCATCTCAGATGCATGAAACCCTAATTTATAGAGATTTTCATAGGGGAATATCTTACCTCTATCTAAAAAACAACCATTATTTGTTTTGAAACGCATCAATTTACATCGAGAGAAATTATATCAAAAATATCTTATGATCATTTTGAGTTAGGATGTTTTTCATTCAGAGTATTTTTCCATTAATTCTTTTACTCGCTTACGAATGGTAATATTTCGATTTCGTTCCTGGATTTCCTTGATTCTCATGTCTGCATGATTTTGGTAGGTATTATTAGACATATTCTCACCCTTTCACCTACTGCATGGTAGTTTATATAGCTTTGGGAGAGGTCACCTTGAAGATTTTTTTAGTTATGTTTTTAAGATGGGAGTCTGTTATATGGTTGTATTTCTGGAGGAGAAAAATTGGTAGAAAATAAGATAACAATTCCATATCAAATAAAAGGCATAAAACCAAGTGAGAAAAAGGAAGGATATGTTGAAGTATTGATGGAGCCAGTAGATAAGCTTGATTATAGTCAAGAAGAAAAAGGTTTAGACAATATTCCAATCAAAGTAACGGGTGTTGGACCAGATGGCTCAGCATTTCCACCTGGCTTTCAAAATCAGTTAACGCAGATGCTAAAAAGTGCAATGCCTCCAATGTTTAAAGGAAAAAAGGGTTATGATCCAAGAAGATTAATACATGTGGAGTCTGAAATTGATTTTCTTGCGAGAAACTGGAAATATGGAGACATAATTGATGTAACACTAGAGAAAGTAAAGAGAGCAGAAGAAGTACGTCGTCCTAAAGAATAAATCGGTAGTTATCGTAGAGTTGTAGATTTGATTGATGGTGAGTAATTATGGAGTTTGATATGCACAGAAGAAAGATTAATATCTTCAAGATAGGAAAATTATACTGTTTCAAGCAGTATTTCAATGATAAAGAGATTTTCAAGGAGCTATCCGAATATTACAATAAGGGGAACTACCGATTTGAGTGCGGTACGGCTGGTGAACGAAACAAGATTATCAAATATTTGGGAGAGGCTGGTTTTGATACGAATCTCATTGAAGATCTAAGTGATTACCTTGTGAAAATAGACCGATTCAAAAAGTATGCCGCCATTTTGAAGAATTCAATAGAGCAAACGGAACTCGGTAGTGACAGGATATTTCTCATGAAAGACAGGTTATCTGTAGAACAAGCAATTGAGCAAGGAGCCGAGAAATATACGGATGAAATAGATTCTGAAAGGTTGATTCTGTAGAAACCGAAATAATACTTTCACCAACCCCTCTTTTACATATATAAACCACCAGCACCCTTCATGGTATTATACAGACGATAAATACGGGAGACATGCCAGCAAGGGTGCATCCCTACTATCCTCCTATGCTGGCATTTCTGCCACATAAATTTGAGAGATAATATGGTATTAATAGAACGGGAATATGTAATTGAAAGCGATTACTTCAATGATGAGGAACTCAAGCTTCTGAAAATACTTAAATCACCAGCAATTTCTTAAGTTGTTTTATGATGGTAGCAGCATCTATAGGTGGTGAAATCTGTTTTTCAGTAATTCCTAAATTGGCAAAGGATGTTGGCATTTTTAGTTTGCATTGTGGTGATCAAAACATTATGATGTTCCATGTATTATTTTGAATTAATTTTATATCTGGCTGTTGCATTTAGTTTTCTTGGTTTGTTATGGCTACTCAAATAGTATATTCCAAGGAGTTTCTAAAACACGACAATGCGACTCATCCTGAAAATGCACAAAGACTTCTTGTAATGATGGATGAAATCAAAAAAGCACCTTTCTATGATGAACTTGAATTTGTTGAACCTGAGCTTTTGCCTGAAGAGATGCTTTATGATGTTCATTCAGAGGAGATGATTCAAAGAATTAAAGACATAAGTTCAAGTGAGGGTTCATGGCTAGATCCTGATACTTATGTATGCAAGTCAGACTATGAAACTGCAAGACTAGCTGCAGGGGGTGTGGTCAAACTTGCTAAAAATGTGCTTGAAGGAAAGGCGGATAATGCATTTGGTCTAGTAAGACCTCCTGGTCATCATGCCACAAAAAATAGATCAATGGGTTTTTGTCTTTTTAATAATGGGGCAATAGCGGCAAATGAAATTTCAAAGCAAGGAAAACGAATTTTATTTTTTGATATGGATGTGCATCACGGGAATGGAATACAAGATATTTTTTATGACCGAAAGGATGTTTTGTATCAATCATTTCATCTGTACCCACATTATCCAGGAACGGGAGTTACAAGTGAGATAGGATGCGGAGAGGGGGAAGGGTATACTGTGAATGCTCCTCTGAGTTATGGTAATGGAAATAATGCTGTAACAAAATTATTGGATGAAATTTTTTTACCAATTGCTCAGCAGTTCAAGCCAGACATAATATTCATTCCGTCGGGTTTTGATTCTCACCATTCAGATTTACTCGGTGGGCTGAGACTTACTGCTAACTTCTTTGGAGAAATAATCGCTCGATTGCAAAAAATTCAACCCAAAATCGTTTGTACATTAGAAGGCGGATATAATCTAGATTGGATAGGGAAATGCTTACTTTCCCAACTTGGTCAAATGACTGCTAATCCATTAAAATTTGATGATACTGTAAAGGAAAATGTGACTGTAGAGCCCGTTATAGAAAAAATTAAGAGTGAAATGAAAAGCTATTGGAAAATCTAGTTTAACCGAAGATCATTCCCATTCCATCGGCAGCAGAGTCTTCTTGCTCTTCGATTTTTTTGTTTACTTCCCCTGATTTCTTTTTATTAAGCTTTTTAAATTTCATATCCTTTGCTATTTCCTCTGCTTTCTTTAGTCCCTTTTTGCTGCCTTCGATCTTAACATACGAAACGTCTTTATCTATGCTAAGAGAGCTTGAGTCTCTAGTAAGTATACTCTGTCTACTCACAAGATCGTCTTTTAACATCTGATTGATTTTACCTACGTCTTTTGTTTTAACTTCAAAGATAACATATGTCACTTTTAATCACCTTACACTGCGATGTAATAAAATACCATATAT